>JALQSZ010000029.1 GCA_023264135.1 Acidimicrobiales bacterium | reverse complement strand
TACCGTTATTGCGCACACCGACTGCACTCGGTGTGCGCTGGAAGACAAACAATTCCTGCGCAGCCTCGGCCAACTTCGGCACGGCCTGCACTGCCGTTGCGCCGGTTCCGATAATGCCAACGCGCTTGTCGCCGAGCTTGTCCATGAACTCGCGGGGTCCACCGCCGGTGTAGTCGTAATCCCAGCGACTGGTGTGGAACATGCGGCCCTTGAAGTTTTCAATGCCGGGAATACCAGGAACCTTTGGCTTATGAAGAATGCCGCCGGCAATCACGATGTACTTCGAAATGAACTTGTCGCCACGTGACGTTGTGATGTTCCAACGGTTCGCGCTGTCGTCCCACACTGCATCAGTGATGATCGTTTGAAAGAGCGCGTGTTCGTAGAGGTTGAATGTGCGACCAAGGAGTTGGCAGTACTCAAAAATCTCTGGCGCACTCGCGTAACGCTCGGTGGGCATGTAACCCGTCTCTTCAAGAAGCGGGAGATAGGTGTAGGACTCAACGTCGCACATGCAACCGGGGTAACGGTTCCAGTACCAAGTGCCGCCGAAGTCGCCGCCCTTTTCGACGATGCGGAAATCGGTGATGCCGAGATTCTGAAGATCGACGCCAGTGAGCATGCCAGCGAATCCACCACCAACAATCACGACCTCGGTTTCTTCGGTGATCGCGTCGCGAGTGAAGTTGGGATCGGCGTAGGGGTCTTGATCGAGTTCTTCGAACTGTTCTTTCAGGCCGGCGAACTGCTTGAGACCATCAGGACGAAGACGCTTCAGTTGTTCCTCTGCGTACTTGGCTCGAAGTTCCTCAACTGAAACCTCAATGCCCTCGTTCTGCTCTGCCATGTCCAACTCCCCCTAGGTCTGACGACTGCCTTCTGCGTCAAGAGGCGCCATTGTGTCAGAACTTGGAGAACTGTTCCTGATTGGATGTCCGACGCCCCTCGGCACCCTCACTGTCCAAACGGGTGCAGGAAATCGGGGCGATTAGTTAGCGAACCGAAAGGTACGGATCGTCCACGATTCGACTTGTCGTCCCATCGATTCCGAAAGGTTCAAAGCCGCGGATCGTGACTCGACGCATTCGCCGAGTGGCATCGCCATAGTCATCGCAGGCGTAATGCATCGTTGCCCGGTTGTCCCACAACACCACATCGCCTGGCTGCCAACGATGACGAACCACAAACTCGGGTTGTGTCGAATGGGCGTAGAGAAGTTCCAGCAACGCGTCGCTCTCAATTGCAGAAAGTCCGACGATGTGGCTGGTGAACCCTGGGTTCACAAAGAGCGCAGGGCGACCAGTTGACGGGTGCACTCGCACGACGGGATGCACAACGGGAGGAACCTTCTTCGCATTCTCGAGAAGTTCGAGCGCGTCCTCACGAGAAAGTGCCGTGTCGTGAGGGACACCCCAGTAGGCAAGCGGCGTGATGCGATGCACTGCTTCGAGTTGTGTAAGCGCGTCGCGCAGCACCGGCGAAAGACCTTCAAACGCACCGCGGAGATCGGCCCACATCGTGTCGCCACCTGACGGAGGCAGTTCGTCGGCGACAAGCACGGAAGCAGCCGGTGGTGTCGGGCTGAACGTGACATCGGTGTGCCACTGCGCGTTCTTTCCGCCCTTCGCACCATCGAGTTCAAGAATCTCTGGATGATCGGGGTGGCCGGGCACAACCGGATGCGCCGGAGTCGGCTCACCGATTGCACGAGCAAGCGCGACCTGTTCGGCATGGGTCAGAAATTGCTCACGAAAGACGAGGAAGAGGTTCGACTCGAGTTGCTCAAGGACCCAGTCGCCGTCGCGTTCGATGTCGATGCGCGATCCGTTGAACTCAACACCAAACGACCCGCTTAATGGGGTCGTGGTCCAGCGTTCGCTCGCAATCGTCATGATGAGTCGCTCCGGTCAGCCGCACGGGCCTATTCCTGACGGGATTGGTCAGGTTTAGCCCACGACGGCCGACCGGAGCAAGGTCCCGGCCTAGTTACGGGGTCGGAGAATCGGCGGCGTCGGTCGTGGCGCCACGAATGGCGGCCTTGGGTCTTGGCGCGGAGGTTGTGGCGCCGGAGCCGGTCGGGTCGTTGTCGTCGTGGGTCGAGGTGCTGTCGTTGGCGGCGTTGGCGGTGGGTTGACTGCCGTCGGACGGGTCACGACGTTCACCAGGGTTTGAAGATCAAACACTCCGGCGGGCACGCCTTGACCTCGGGGGGAGAACTCTCGATGGTTGACGATCGACGAAGGATCAGACGCGAGAAGCCCGGCAATCGTTTCGGTCACGATTCGTCCGCCGACCGGACCAAGACGCACTGGTGCTCGTTGCGGACCAGTGATCGCGCCGCCCGATACGGGGTACGCGTTCGCTACCGATTCAGCGAGGATGTAACTCCAGAGCGGAGCCTTTCCCGCGAACGTCGGCGACACCGAAGTAATCGCTTGCGCATCGGCCGAGTCACCCGACGCTTTTCCGACAAGGATCTGATCATCACGCAACGGCGTCACTCCCATTGCACGAGCAACATCTTGACCTGACGGCAATCCAAGTTGCTGACCGCGCAAGAGGTTCCGAGTCGCAAGATTCGCAGGACCAATTCCCGTCGTCGGAAGCGGCAACAAACTCAACGAGTTCGTCAACGAACCGTCGATCTTGTACGAAGCTTGCGCTTGGCCAAGACCGTTCCCCGAACCGGGAACAAAGAACTTCCAGTCAATCGCGAAATTCGACGGCGACGGCGAAAATCCGGTGAGGTCGCTGGTCGGAACAAATGTTCCCGAAAACACCGGGAGTCGATTCACTGAATCGTTAATGCGGTACAAACCGCGCACCATTGAATGCCCAAACCGATACGCCGCAACGGAGAACTCGACTGGCATCTGTTGGCACGCGTCATAGAAACGCAGATTCGTGTTCCAACCATTTTGCGTGCGGTTGATCACGGAATTCACGGTTTGCTGTCCCGCAATCTTCGGCAAGTAATCAGTGACGATCAGCCACTGGTAGTTCCAGGTCACTTCCTGACGAGCTCGCGCAAAGAGTGCGCTGTTCGAGAGGTTCGGTTCCGACGTGTGGATTCGATCAACGGTTTGATTGTGCAAACGGATGAAGAGCGAATGCACACCAGCGACAATTCGATTCTCGTCGTTACGTGGATCGCCGATAAGAGCTTTTCCAGTTGTATCTCGGGGAAGGTCTCGAGCGCCGGTATCTGTGCTTCCCGTAAGCGGAGCTCCAACTTTCAGATGCACGCCGTCTGCTTCATAGAGATTCGATGACGTCGAAGGTCCCGATCCATACAGCGAATCAAGATCAAGTTGCGGTGTCCGCCCATTCACCAGTGACGACACCGCAGTCGGCGTGACGAGATCATTCGGACGGTCGTCAAACGTCAGATCGTGATCAACGAATTGGCCGAAGTAGGTGTAACCGGCGGGGATGTCCTTGTTGTCTTCCGAATCGACCTGGCCTTCAGGTGTCGGATTCGTTTCGGCCGCGGCGATCGATGTTGTTCCCAGTGCGGTGAGCGCTGACGCATCCCACGATGCACTCGAAAGCGACGGAAACATTCGTCCGTAGCCCGTCGTGGGTGTTGAGCATTGCGATGTCGTCGCTGCCGAAGCAGTCGAGAGGGAAACGGGTAGTGATGCCGCAAGAACCGCAAGCGCGGCCGCGACAAGGGACTTGCGCATGAAACGCACTCCTTGGTCTGGTGGTTAGGGGTTGGGTCGTTCGAGGATCAGATCTACGGCCCACTTGGTGCCGGATTCGATCCTCTGGTTGTGGGTGGTGTGGGTGGAACAACTTGGAGTGGTGCGGCCGAGTTTGGGTTCACGGGCCGATTCACCGTGCTCGGAGGTGGTGTCGGTGAGTTGGGAACAGTTGTTGACGGAGACGATGGCGGAGTCGACGGTTGTGTCGTCGGCGCAGCAGGTGCAGTCGACGGTGGAGTTGATGATCGCGGTGCCGAGGTCGGTGGAGTGCCAGGTTGGTTTGAACGAGCCGCAGGTGCGGTTGATGAAGGCGCGGGCTTCGTATCGGGAGTTGGTCGCTCTTTCGCGGGGCGAGGTTCCGGAGCGGGCTTCGGTGGTGGACTCGGTACCGAAACGCCAATATGCGAAAGCGTTTCGTGGGCAACGCGTTGCACCGGTTCAGGCAGATCACCAGTTGCCGCGGCAACTCCGGTGGTTGCGAGAATTACTCCTGCAACAACGCCAACAAGCACTGCTTTGCGGCTGACTCGACGAGAACGATGTTCATCAAGCGATACCACCAGGGCGGCTGCAGTCGGAACGCGTCGTTGCTCGTCGATCTCGGATCGGAACATCGCTAAGGCTTCGGCTTCACCCGCTGCTTCCGTCGCGGTTGCACTTGCCGAGGCAGACGCGAGCACTCGAGCAACGCCGGCATACCCAGGCGGCGCATCCGCCGCGTCGATCTGACCCGACAGCAGACGTTCTGCGGTATCGGCGTCGAGTTCGCTCGGCGTGGGAAGTGACTCGTTCATATCGGGAGAAGAACCGTCTCGCGAGTTCATCGCGTTACTCCCGATTCTTGAAGAAGTTCCGCAAGTCGTTTGAGCCCTCGATGCGACAACACGCGCACAACACCGGTGCTCTTTCCCAACATTGCTGCGACCGTGTCGACATCAAGGTCAGCCACAACGCGTAACAGGACAACCTCTGCTTGTTTCGCGGGAAGTTTCGAGATCAGCGCAATCGCTTCCTGTGTCGCAGCATGGTCATCGATGATCTCACTCGGATCGCTTGCGTCATCGGCTTGATCACGATGGTCCGAATCAGACGTAACCGTTGTGATCCTTCGGCGACGAGCTCGGCGCAGATCGATCAATCGACTCCGAGCAATCGTAAAGATCCATGCTCGAAACCCGATTGCGTCGCCTTCAAAGGCGGAAAGTTTGCGGACAACCTCAAGCCACACTGTTGAAGCGACGTCACGAGCATCGTCTTCAGACGAGAGTCCTGCGAGAAATCGGAGGAGTCCGGGATTGTTGGCGCGCCAAAGTTCGGCGAACGCGGCCTCGTCACCACCCTTTGCCCTGGACAGGACATCGAGAAAGGTTGAGTCCTCAGAGAGGCTGGACGAGCGATCCACGAGCGTCACAGTACGAATCTTCGGTAAGAAACGATTAGGGCGAACCTTGACATTTCCTCAAAACCGTCCGCGAAGACCTTTGCGTTACTCCGCCATCAACAAATTCCGCGAACGCTGCAAAATCCGCTACTCCCTCGCCGGGCTGGCATCATTCATCGGTCATGTCCAACTCCCCGATTCCAGGGCCAGCGGCCGATCCGACCGACACAAAGTCAAAAGGCCGAATCGCGACGCTCATTGGGTCTGCGCGCACTCGCGCCTCAGTGACTGCTGGGAATCTCCGTGAACGTTCCGCCATTTTTGATGGCCTCTATCGAATGTGGCAGCACGATGGCGAAGTAGGTGGCGGCCTCATGGCCGGCGCACTCGCCTTTCGCCTCTTTCTCTTTTTGGTCCCGTACGTTCTGTTTGTCTTCACCGCTCTCGGAACAGCGAGCAAAGTTGCCGCTACGTCGCCAACCACAATGGCGAAGAAGGCTGGCATCGCCGGAGTTCTCGCTACCGGAGTGGTGAACACCAACTCTCTCAGCACAAACCAAAAACTCGTGATCCTGGCCGTCGCCGGTTACGCGATGGTGATGGCGGCGCGAAGTGTTGTCAGCACGATCGTCGCCTCAATGTGCCTGGTCTGGCAGGTACCGAGAATCCGAATCAAGAAATTTGGTCCGTCGATTCTCTTCATCATCTTTATTTCAATTGTTTCCTGGCTTACGACGGAACTCGGTTATTTAAGAGCATCGCAACCTGCGCCGGGAATAGCGCTCACTGTCGCGTGGCTCGCCGTTCCGTTACTCGCCGGATGGTGGCTTGCCGCGAAACTTCCTCATGGAAACGCGCCAACCTGGGCGCTCCTTCCCGGTGCAGTGGTGTTCGCAGTTGGACTCCAACTCATGCACATCTTCACGGTCGTTTACGTCGCAGGTTCGGTTACCTCGAAATCGGAAACGTATGGAATTGTCGGCATTTCGTTGGCCACATTGCTTTGGTGTTACGTCGCTGGACGCCTGGCGATCGGCACCGGCGTCATCAATGCTGCACTTTGGCGCCGCTATGAACGCGAGCATCCCGACCTCGCTGCCCTCGAGGTTGATCATTCGCAGCTTGGACGCCGGCAACAACTCAAAGCGTGGCTGCAGTACTCGCGTGATTTGTTCCGCTAACCGAAGAGCGAAGTTCGAACAACATTCCGAAACGTCAGGTTGATTCGTTCGCCAACCAACTTCTTGGTCTTCGGTACTCGATGTCGCCACAAAAGCTGTGTGGTGCCTCGCATAATCACGAGATCACCGTGGTGCAGGTCGAGTTCGACTTTTACCGAATGGTCATCTACGCGACGCAGATCGAATCGCCGCGTTGCGCCGAGACTGAGTGACGCAATGACAGGAAGCTGCCCAAACTCGGGTTCATCATCGGCATGCCAATCGACACCATCGTTTCCGTCCCGATACAAATTGCACAGCACCGAATTAAACGTGACCCCAGCGTGAGCACTCGAGAGTTCACGTAGTTCAATCAGCTCATCGATCCAGGGGTCGGGATCGTGATGAATGCCCGAGTAGGTGTAGTCCAAGCCCTCGTCGGCAATCCACGCTTCGAGCCGAGGGACCGGAACGAGTTCTCCGAACATGCGGAGATGGTCCTGACGCCACGCGATTTTGGTCCGGAGAGCGGTGAACGCCGCATCGGCCGCCGAGAGTCCAAGCGCGTTCCGAATGAGCGTGAGTTCCAGGCCCGGTCCCGTTGGTTGTTCATCAAACAACGCTGGCTGACCGGTCATCTCACCTCACTCCTCGCTTCAGTTCGGGCGTACGTCGACGATAGATGTCCACTCCAACATTTCCGCGCTGGGAACTACGGTGACGACATGACTTTTCCGAATCAGCCTCCCGAAGGCGACTGGTGCGGCACCCAGTTCCTGAAGTTCGAACGTCAGGGCTCAATTGCGGTCCTCACCGTTGATCGACCACATCGTCGCAACGCCATGACTCCCGCGATGTACTTCGGCGTCCGTTATGCCGTTGATCGGGTCTCGCAGTCCGACGACCTCGCCGCACTCGTGATCACCGGAACCGGTGATGTCTTCATTCCTGGCGGCGACCTCGGTGGCGATCAGGAAGACAGCTGGGCCGATCTCGCACGACTTCTGCATATGGACAACGTTCCGTTCGACGCGATTCGTAATGCATCGAAGCCCGTCGTCTCCGCTGTCAACGGAATCTGCCAGGGAGGCGGTCTTGTGATCGCGATGCTGTCCGACGTTTCGGTTGCCTCGGCCGATGCAACCTTCCGCGCCCCTGAACTTCTTCGCGGTATTGCTGATACGAGTTACGCAGCGATCCTCCCCGGGCAAATCGGTATTCCGCGCGCCCGGGACATGCTCATGACCGGCCGTTCGATCGATGCGGCCACTGCGGAATCGTGGGGACTCGTCACGCGCATGGTTGCGCCCGGCGCCGAACTTGCTGAAGCAATTGAGATTGCGAAACAGATTTCACGCGGTGCACCGAGTGCGCGAAACATCGTGAAGCGAGAAATCAATCGTCAGTACGAAAATTACGACCGTATGTCGATGACCGAATCGCTGTACGGCCCAGAAGCACTCGAAGGATTCAACGCGTTCAAAGATCGTCGCAATCCGTCCTGGGTTCCTGAAGACCTCCGAACCGAAGGTCGCCTCTGATCCCTTTCGGGATCAGACACGCTCATGCGCGCGCAACTCGGGGAACTTGAGACCGCACTCGTTGATCTCGCGCATTCTATTGCCTCCGATACGGGAGTGTCTTCAATCGAGGGCCTTCCACCTCTCGTTGATAGCGACAAAGCGTGGGCGGCGTTGGAGTCAAGTGGTCTGCTCACACTTCGAGCCGACGGCGGCACCGTTCTCGATCTCGTGCTGTGCGCGGAGCAATTCGCTTCAACCCTGAGCGCAACACCGTTTCTTGGAGCCAGCCTCGCTCGCGAACTTGTTGGTACAAGTGACGACCGAATCGTCGTCAGTCTCGATGGCATGAGTGCTCCCGATGCACTTGGTGCAACATCCATTGCGTTCGTTCGAGCCGGCCATGCGCATGTCACCGGCGTTGAAGGCGAACTCCCAACTGCTGATCGTTCACGGGTTTCGATTCGCGCATCGGCTTCAGATGTCACCTCTCTCGCAACAGTTGACGAACAGACGTTTCTCGCAATCGCGAAGTTACTGCTCAGTGCCGACCTCGTTGGAAATGGCATCGCCGCGCTGACCGATGCAGTTGCGTACGCGAATGAACGCCAACAATTTGGCGTTCCGATTGGATCGTTCCAAGCGCTGCAACACCTCCTCGCCGATGCGTGGGTTGCTGTCATCGCTGCCCGAAATGCCGTTCGTTCCGCAGCTTGGCGTGTCGAACACAACGCGTCTGGAGCAAAAGCATCTGCCGCTCGTGCAGCAACCGTTGCCGCCGAAGCAGGAATTACCGCGTGCGAAGTCGCCACACAAGCGCTCGGTGGGATCGGACATACGTGGGAACACCTCATGTCGGTTCGTCTCCGCCGTGCATTAGTAAATCGTTCGCTTCTTCCTGCGACCGCTCCTGAACTGTTGCGCGCCCCCATTGCCACCACGCCGACGGGAAGCGCGGAACCCGACGGATTCGATCTTCGTGACGACCACATCGAAGCGTCGGTACGCGCACGCCTTCGTTCATGGTTGGCGACCAAACCTTCGACCGAGAACTGGCATGCACAGTTAGCCGCGGCGGGTTTTGTGGGTGTCTCGATGCCGGTTGATGCCGGAGGCGCCGGCCTGCCTGTCACGTGTGAAGCAATCGTCTCCGAGGAACTCGGCGATGGAGACTTCCCTCCACCGCCAGCGATCGCGCACCTTGCCCACGCGATCGCCGAGTTCGGAACGCTGGAACAACGAGAAGTGCATCTCGCGCACATGCTCGATGGTTCCGCACGCTGGTGCCAAGGATTCAGCGAGCCCGGCGCTGGCTCTGATCTCGCATCGCTTCGAACTCGCGCGATTGCCGAAGGCGATGACTACGTCATCAATGGTCGGAAGATTTGGACAAGCGAAGCTGCGCAGGCCGAATGGATTCTGTTGCTTTGCCGAACTGGCGACCATCCTCATCGTGGGCTGTCCGTACTTCTCTTTCCCCTCGCAACTCCCGGTGTTGAGGTCTCAACAATTGTGACTGCGTGGGGTTCCGACGAATTTGCCGAAGTGTCCTTTCAAGACGTGCGGGTTCCACGTTCAGCGCTGCTCGGTGTTGAAGGTCAGGGCTGGGAGATCGCAATGTCGCTCTTGGCGATTGAGCGCGGTCCGGCCGATATCGGTTGGATCTCGCGTTTCCGTCGAACCGCGCATGCTCTTCTCACCACTCCAGAGTCTTTCGGGCGCGACGACGTTCAGCGGGCAGCGGCCTGGATCGAAGCGCTTGACGCAACGGTTGCTGTCACGTTGACCCAACGGCGCAACGGCACCTTTGATCCGTCGACAGGATCCATCGACAAGTTGCTCATGACCAAAGTGGATCAACTTCTCCATACCGCCGCGCTTCAATCGGCACCAAACGCGCTGGCGACACAAACCTCACAAGAACTTGAGCGTTATTTGTGGGCTCGCGCGGCAAGCGTGTTCGGGGGCACAAGCCAAATCCAGCGAAACATTGTTGCGCAGCGAGTTCTCGGCCTGCCTCGGCCGTAACTCTTAGTCGTTCGTAAGAACGAGTTGTACCGCGTCGCGAACCTTGTCCTTTTGGATCTTGCCCATTGGATTTCGTTCAATCGCATCAATGAAAACGATTTGCTCGGGACATTTGTATTTCGCCAAGCCCAACGAAATGCAATGTTCGGCGAGCTGCGGTACATCGACTGACGCGCCAGGAGCCAACACAATCGCCGCGCAAACTCGTTCCCCAGTTTTCGGATCAGGCAAACCAATTACCGCGACATCAGCAACTGCATCGTGAAACAAAACGGCTTCCTCGACTTCAGTCGCAGAAATGTTCTCGGCGTTGCGAATCACAACATCCTTGAGTCGCCCGACAATGCGAATGCGATTGTCGTCACCAATTTCAGCGAGATCGCCAGTTCGGAACCACCCGTCGTCGGTAAATGCCGCAGCATTCAACGACTCATCGACGTATCCAAGGAAACACTGCGTTCCACGTAGTTGCAGTTCGTGATCAATGACACGTGCTTCAACTCCAGGACCAGCAGGACCAACATCGCGACCGACGTCCGGACCGTCGAACCACTCACACGTGCAATTCGGAAACTCGGTCAGCCCGTATGCGCCGACCACTCCGGCAACACCAAACGTGTCGATGAGTTCTTGATTCACTTCACCAGGGATCGGGGCGCCGCCGCCAACGCACCCCCGCACATCAGGTAAGAGCGTGCCGTCGTGACGGTGCTCGGCATCGAGGAACGCTCGGAAGAACGGAACTGCCGATCCCAACATCGTTGGTCGATGCGCCGCCATTCGATCCGCCGTTGTTGCCGGATCAAAGACATCGAACAGCACCAGTCGAACACCGGTGTTGAGTGACGTCACCAACATGGCGATGCCGCCGATATGCGTAAAGGGCCACGCAATTGGATAGACGTCGCTCGGTCCGAAGCCGAGACGTTCTGATAACGACGCTGCCGATGCAATTGCGGAGATGTCGGTGTGTCGAACTCCCTTTGGCGCCGCCGTGGTTCCCGACGAAAAGTAAATCCACCGGCACGCATTGTTTGTGGTCGGTGGAGGCGGAAGCTTGGAAACATCCCCCATCGGCAGTCGTAACGGGGTGTTCGCAGTCACCGGTGTCTCGTAGTCGGAAGACCAGGACCGGAGTCCAAGTTCCGCCGCCATTGCGGCATGGTCGAAGCCTCGCCACTGCTTCGGAATCACGATGAGATCGGTATTGATCTGCCCCGCGATGTGACCAACTTCTGCGTTTCGAAGCATCGGAATGATCGGATTCTGCACAGCCCCGAGTCGGGCACAGGCTGCGAGCATGACGGCGGCTTCAAGCGTCGTCGGCAACTGCCATGACACGACTGAACCCGGTTCAATCCCTAATTCGACGAGCCCAGCGGCAACCGACTCTGCGGCATCACGAAACTCGGCGGTCGTCAACGAACGGCCGTAGTCGTCGACGACCACCATTCGGTTCGGTTCGCGATCGGCGACGGCGGACATAACTCCCCAGAACGTGTCTGTCATTTCTTCAGATTGCCACGGACTGCCGACTCTCTCAGGAACGTTCGTCGAACGTTCACATGACGGCATTTCATCTACAAGTCGAGGACAAGACCGGGGTAGGTTTCGAACACGATTCCCCGGAGAGTGACATGCGCCTTGACCAACTGATCGTTCGTCTACCGATCAGTATCGATAT
>JALQSZ010000299.1 GCA_023264135.1 Acidimicrobiales bacterium | reverse complement strand
CCGGTGACGGTGGCGACGGTCCCTCGAGCACCCAATGGGTCGACGCTGCTGGCCGCACGGTTGCACTCGCATTGAGCGACGGCGGAACGATCTGCACCACCTATGACAAGGGCGGTCGCCAAACCAAGGTCGAGCTCATTGGCATGGGCAAGAAGATGGTCGAAGAAACGTCCTATGCCGTCAACGGAAACCCGTTGATTGCCCAACAAACCACCACGATCGGGACTGAGGTCACGACCACGCAGGCGGAAATCGATCTGCTCGGTCGACCGATTGCTGCCAACGATCAGTTCGGCGTGCAATCGCGCACGACTTACGACGCACGCACCGGTGAAGTCGGGACAATGACGACAACTGCTCCCGGGGCAGCTCCAACGGTCGTCGCGAATACCTACGACCAACGGGGTTGGCTGCAAAGCGTCACAGTCGACGGCCGACCAGTCGCAACGCTCACGATGAATCCAGATGGCACGTCGCAGACGATCGCCTATGGAAACGGCATCACCGCAACCAACGGTTACGACAATTCAAATCGGCTGAATGCGGTGTCGTGGCTCGGACCAAATGGTCAGGCGTGGGCGAATTCGTTGCAGATTTCCGCTGCCAACAATGTTTCGGGGACGTCATTCACGGCAGGTGGAAAGTCGTCGAACTTGAGTTTCACGCACGACGTCGCTGGTCATCTGTCCAACGCTTCGGTATCGGCCGGTCTCGTCGCCGAAGCAAAGACGTGGGCGTACACGTTTGATGCGAACTCAAATCGCACGTCACAAAAGATCACGAGCAACGGCGCAGTCACTGGTGACTACACCTATACCTACAACGGTGCCGATCGCTTAACCGCAACAACGGATCCGTCGGCTTCTGCGGGAATCACCTACGACAAGCGCGGGAACGCCACCAAGGTTGGTCCCGATTCGTTTACCTACGACGCGGTTGACCGACTCATTGGTTCAACCGACGGAACAATCACCATTGCGTACGAACGATCCGTAACCGGCAACATTGTGTCGAAGACCACGACTGGTGGTCCTGACGCAGGAACAATCAAGTACGGCCTCAATGGCGTGATGATCGATGCCGACGGGAAAGCCCAAGCCCAAGTGCAAGGCCTTCCTGGTGGCGTGGTCTTCATCCGCTCGTTGTCCGGTGGTGCGACGAAGTGGGAATACTCAAGCATCGACGGTGATCGTTTCTTCACCACCGATGATGCGGGGGTGCAGATCGGTGCTGCACAGGTCTACGACCCGTTCGGTCAATTGCTCACGGAACCAGCACCGACTGAGCCGACCGTTCCGAATCTTGGATGGCAGAGCAACACCGGGAACGAAACTCAGGCACTCAAAACCACCTACGTGATGATGGGTGCACGCGTGTACCTGCCGTCGCTTGGCCGATTCATTCAGCTCGATCCAAAGGTTGGTGGCGGCGCCAATGGCTATGACTACGCCAATCAAGACCCAGTAAATATTTCCGATCCCTCGGTCGAATCGTTCACCGATTGGTTACCCACCATTGTTGTTGGGGTTGTTTCACTCGTGGTCTCGGTGTTCGCAACGCCAGCGGCGGGTTTCATGGTTGCCGCTGCGATCAATGCGGTGATCGGTGCCGCGTCGTACGCCGCGATTTATCTGTGGGAGAAGTACGGACTCGAAAAAGACACCGAGTTCTCGCTCAAGCAAATGGGAATCTCGGCGTTGATGAGCGGTGTGCTCGGTGGAATCGGTGGCCGCACCCAATGGACGAAGGCTGTGAAATCGGCCAAAGCACTTGGTGCTGGTGACGACGCTGCCAAATTGGGAACGATGTTCATCGCGAAGAACGCAAAGAGTTTGAACCGGGCGGCGAGTTTGTTGAAGGCCGGAACGGTGGAAGGTTCCGAAGCCGGCGCAACGATTCTGAAAGCTGCCGATAAAACGTTCGTCACCAAGGCACGAGTTGCTGCCGTGACCAAGTTGTTCGAAAAGTCGAGCTACAAGATCGGCGGCCAGGGGACGTTTGTCCGAAGTTGGGAAGGCGTCGATTCGCTCTATTGGAATTACGCCTTCAAGGGCGTGGGGGCCGTGAGTTAACGAGTCCTGCGCTTGTCAACATCGTTGACTTAGGGCAGACTTCTTCCATGCGCCGACTGTCTTTCATTTCCGCTGTCGCTCTTTTCCTTTCGATGGCGCTCGTTGCCTCTGGATGTTCGGGTTCGTCAAACTCCAGCCGATCGGCAGCTGGTGGAACAGCCGGAGATCCGACAACGCTCGCAGCACTAC
>JALQSZ010000298.1 GCA_023264135.1 Acidimicrobiales bacterium | reverse complement strand
CAGGTGATGTCAACAAACTCGAATTCCTCGAGGAGTTCGCAAACGCCGCCATCGATGAACTTGGCAAGATCGACATCGTCGTGAATAACGCCGGCGGTTCACCTCCCGCGGCAATTACGGATGTGACGGCAAAGTCGTTCGAAGCCGCTTTTCACTTCAATGTCACCACCGCGTTGGCACTCACGCAGGCCTGTATTCCGCAACTTGTTGAGAATCACGGGTGCGTCGTGAACATTTCGTCGATGGCCGGACGCACCGCCGCCCGTGGACTTACGCAATACGGCGTCGCGAAGGCGGCGCTCACGCACCTCACGCGGTATTTAGCGACAGACCTCAACCCGAAAGTGCGCGTGAACGGCATCGCTGTCGGATCCACCGCAACATCCGCGCTTGAGACCGTGCTCGTAATGCCGGAAATTCGCGACGCAATGATCGCCAACACACCGCTGCGCTTCATCGGCGAACCCGAGGATATTGCACTTGGTGTTCTGTATTTGTCGTCGCCGGCGGCGCGTTATGTCACCGGCAAGATCATTGAGATCGACGGCGGAACCGAGTCGAGCACGCTCGACATTCCGATTCCCGACTTCTGAATCGCCCCGTAACGGCTAAATCGCGACAGTTTCGGTGTCGCGACCAGAACGCAATGTGGTTCCTGGCGTATCGCCAGTGACTTTGCCGTCGCGCACGATCTCGACACCATTCACGATGGTGGCGTCGATGCCGGTTGCTTCGGAATAGAGGCGCCAACCGTTGGCAGGAAGATCTTGACGAGGCACAACCTCGCCCGGGCCCACGGTGTCGGGATCAAGAATGACGAGATCGGCGAACCAACCTTCGGCAACTCGACCACGATCGCGGACGCCGTAGAAGCGAGCCGGCGCATCGGTGAACAACTGCACGGCGCGTTCAAGTGACATCAGTTGGCGATTGCGCACTGCTTCGGCCAAGAAGCCGGTGTGACACGCAAAGGTTTTCATCATGTCGAGATGTGCACCAGCGTCAGAACCACCGGCGATCACTCGGGGATCGGACTCAAGCAGACGAACCCGTTCGGCCCACGATGCATCGTCAGTACCAACAAAGCGTGGTTCGAGTCCGGTCAACAAGTCGTCGGCAACAACGATGTCGAGAAGTGCATCGATGACGGCAACGCCCTTTTCGTTCGCGATATCCGAAACAACACGACCCACGTACTGCTCGAGTTCAGGCTTCGAAACGTCGATGATCCGATAGTCGCCGAATGCCGCTAACGAATGCTGCGGAGGCAGTTGTGCAAGCGCGTCGGCGATCTTGGCGCGAACAGCAGGATCGGCAAGTGCCGCTTTGCGTTCGGGCAATGGCAAATGAATGACATCGCTCACGCCCGGAAGAATGTCGAGAACAAAGCCCGACGCGAAGCACAAACGCATGCGCATCGGCTCTGGCAAACACAGACCAACAACGTGACCGCCCTTTGCTGCGGCGACGTCGGAAGCTGACAACTTGTTTTCACGGCCTGCAGTCGCACTGGGGTCGGAAGAGACCACCATCACGTTCCAGTTCAACGAACGTTGTGCCGCCACGCTCATGTCGGCCATGAGATTCATTTCGTCGTCGGTAAATACTCCCGCGGCCGATGCAATGAATTCGAGTGATGTACCTGCGTGCTGACCCGCCGCGGTCGAGAGGGCAAGGAATTCGTCGCGCGATGCCCAACGAGATGGCACCGGATTTCCTTGATGATCGCTGTGGCTGTTGGAAGCGGTGCTGGAAAAGCCCATTCCGCCTTCTTCAATGCTTCGATGCAGAAGCGCAACCATTGCCGCGATTTGTTCGGGGGTTGCTTCATGCCCGACGGCGTCTTCGCCCATGACGACACGGCGCAACGCGCTGTGACCGACCATGAAACCTGCGTTCACGGCGAGGTTGCCGTCGAGACGATTCAGCCACGAACCGAATCCGTCCCACATGAGATCGAGTCCAGCTTCGAGTGACTCAACGGGCATGCCTTCAACACGAGCAAGCATCGGAATCAGGTACTCGGCAGCTTCGGGGGTAACCGGAGCGATCGAGAAGCCGCAGTTACCGCCGAACACCGAGGTGACACCGTGCAGCGATGACGGTGTTGCCGCGGGATCCCACATGACCTGCGGGTCGTAATGCGTATGCAGATCAACAAAGCCAGGGGTCACGACTCGACCTTCGGCGTCGATTGTCTTCGCCGCTGATTCGGTGATGTCACCAATCGCGACAATGCGACCGTCTCGCGCACCGACATCGGCGCGAAATCGC
>JALQSZ010000297.1 GCA_023264135.1 Acidimicrobiales bacterium | reverse complement strand
CCGATTCCTAGGAACGGGCCTTTGAGATCGGCACCAAACTTCGCCGCCAGTACCGCGCTGCCGCAGCCACCGAGCACAAGCCAAAACGTGCCAATGGCTTCGGCAATGAGCTTCTTGCTCATTCCCATAGTTGCCCCCTTGGGGTGAAACGAATCGCCGGGAGTCGGCGACAGCAAAAACGGTAGAAGGCGTGCTTGAACAATCGGTGGATGGAGAACATTGTTTGCGGCGCAATAACGACCTCAACCAAAGGGTGAACCTCGCGGTGTAGTCGTGGCAGGCTCAGTGCGTGACTCTTGAACTCCCCCTTGCCACTGACCTCCGAACGTTGCTCACACTCGACGCCGTGAGCCCCGACGCATTTCTTGCACCAAGTGCCCATACCGGTTGGGGTCGCATTTATGGCGGCCAGGCAATAGCGCAGGCATTGCGCGCTGCGTCTCTCACCGTCGACGCATCGCAAGTTCCTCATTCGATGCACGCGTATTACGTGCGCCAAGGCGATGAAGCTGCACCAGTGCTGTATGAAGTGCAACGCATTCGCGACGGCCGATCGTTTTCAACGCGTCAAGTTGTCGCATCGCAATCGGGCGGCGCAATTTTGAACTGCATCGCCAGCTTCCATACACCTGAGGACAGCGAAGAACGCGAAGCCACGTTTCTTCCGACAAACGCGCCACAACCCGATGATCTTGAAGATGAGGAAACTCCCCTGTTCTTCCAGACCCGCGCGCAACGCGACAGTCACGGCATGGCCACGCTCGCGTGGATGCGCGCCGACGAAACGTTTGGCGATGATCCAGTCATGAACGCGTGCGCGCTGGCGTACCTTTCCGATGAGCATTTGCTCGGAGCTGCACTCACCGGCCATAGCCTCATCGGCGACTTCGAAAAACTCATGACCGCCAGTCTTGACCATGTGTTGTGGTTCCATCGCCCGCTTCGCGTCGATGACTGGCTGTGTTTCACGCTCGACGGACAGGGAATGTCCGATGCACGGGGCCTTTCAATCGCTCGCGTGTTCGATCGCGCAGGAACGCATGTCGCAACTGCGGCACAAGAGGCGCTCGGTCGTCCTCGGCGCTAAGACGTTCGTTCAAATTCACCCGATATTTAGGAAACTCGGCAGCGAGGGCGGGTGATTCTGTGCCATCGTCATGGGGTCATGCCTGATGATTCCGCACGCACCGAAGAGTTCGACGCCAACGCCGCTGGACCAATGACGCCTCCGCCGGCCACCGGCATGGGCACTGAACGTCCCGAGGAAGTGCCGCCAACTGGCGGACCCATCGCCCTTGAGCGGACCTTCGCCTTTATCGATATCTGCGGATTCACCGCTCTCACCGAGCGTCATGGTCCACGCCGAGCAGTGCGCGCGCTCGAGGTTTTCCGAACGCTGGTCAAAGAAGTTGCTGGTCGCCGCGGTGTTCGTGTCGCGAAATGGCTGGGCGATGGCGTGCTTCTCGTCGGTGTGAAGCCAGGGCCAATCGTGGCCACTGTGGCCGAGATGACCGGCCGGTTCGAGTCGTTTGCGATCGACCTTCGTGCCGGTGTCGCCAGCGGCACTGCGCTGTTGTTTGATGGCGACGACTACATCGGCCGCCCTGTGAACCTCGCAGCTCGTTTGTGCGACGAGGCTGAACCCGGTCAGCTCCTCGCTCACCCGTCGGCACTCAATGGCGTGCCTGATTGGGTCGATATCGGTCCCCCCAGTGAAGTTTCGGTGCGTGGCGTAGGCCCGATCGAAGGCGTTCGACCACTTCGACCCGCGGCCGATGTGCAGTTCCCACCGGAACCCAACCGCGATTCGGAACTCTGATTCGTTCGGTGTCGCCACAGCGACAATCATCGTTGCGTGATGACTAGCGCGACCTCACGCGTCGATCGTTGGAGTGAACGTCTCCGCAATCCCGATATCGCACTGGCGATCGCGATTGCGACCGTCGCGTTTCTCTCGCGACTCATCCCCGAACTTCAGGGCGAACTTCCCGGTGGAAGCGATTACGACGAAGGCGTCTATTTCGCGACTGCCAATGCACTGGCGCGCGGCATCGTGCCCTACCGCGATTTCGTGTCGATTCACCCGCCCGGCGTTCCACTCCTACTCACACCAATCGCAGGAACGTTCACCGCGTTGTTCGGATCGACCGCCGGCTTTTTATTCGCACGCGTGCTGGCAGCGTTCGCGGGAGCAATCACCACCTTCCTGATTTATCGGTGTGCACTCAAACTGTCGGGGCGCTCTGCCGCAATCATTGCTTCGTTGCTGTATGCGACCTTTGC
>JALQSZ010000296.1 GCA_023264135.1 Acidimicrobiales bacterium | reverse complement strand
ATCGCATTTCGCTTGATGAACCCAAAGAGCCCTCCTTGGTCAACACCTTGATCAACATGGACGGCGAAGAACATAAGGCCCATCGCGCACTCGTCAACGAATGGTTCAAGCCAGGTGCGGTTCGTCAACTCGACGATCAAATCAAGGCGCAGGCCAAGCGTTCGGTCGATGAAATGCAAGCACGCGGCGGATCGTGTGATTTCGCGACCGATGTCGCAATGAATTACCCACTACGAGTCATCCTCGACATCCTCGGTCTCGACGAAGCTGAGTTCCCTCGAATGTTGCGCTTTACTCAAGAGCTCTTCGGTTCGGAAGATCCCGATTTCGAACGCGTTGGTGAAGACGACCAGATGATGGCGGTCATCATGGACGTCATCGGTCTGTTCACTGGCCTCAATGCCGAACGTCGCGAGAACCCCACTCACGATCTCGCCACCGTGATCGCCAATGGCGAAATCAATGGCAAGCCCCTTGAGGACATGGACACCTACGGGTACTACCTCATCGTGGCTACCGCCGGACACGACACCACCTCGAATGCAATCGCCGGCGGAATGCAGGCGTTGCTTGAAAACCCTGAGCAATTGCAACGCCTTCTTGATGATCCATCGCTGATCGACGCTGCAACCGACGAAATTGTTCGATGGGTTTCACCGGTCAAACACTTCATGCGTTCGGTACAGCAGCCCTACACCCTTGCCAGCGGCCAATCGTTTGAACGCGGCGACTGGATACTTCTCTCGTATCCATCAGCCAACCGCGATGAACGAATTTTCGCCGACCCCTTCACGTTCGACATCGATCGCGCCGACGCCGACAAACATCTCGGGTTCGGTTTCGGCCGCCACTACTGCTTGGGCGCACATATCGCCCGCCTCGAGATCCGCGAATTCTTCAAGGAACTTTTCAGCCGCCTCGATCACATCGAGCTGGCCGGCGAGCCCGAGCACATGGCGTCGATCATCGTGAGCGGTCCGAAGCGGCTTCCGGTCACCTACGCCTTCAAGGACTGAGTAGCACTTCGGATTTAAGACGACCATCGTCGAATCCGACTAGACAACGGGAATGACGAACTCCGTTCTTCCTGAACTCGGCTTTTACACACTTCCCGGCCAGCCCGACTCTTCACGCGACCTCATCGACGAGGTTCGTGAAGGCGAAGCGCTTGGATTCGGTCGCGTCTTTGTGAGCGAGCGCTACAACAAGAAGGAAGCGGCAACACTTTGCGGTGCAGTTGGCGCAGTGAGCGAACGAATCGCAATCTCCACGGCGGCCACGAACCACAACACGCGTCATCCAATCGTTACTGCAGGATTCGCGCGCACCATGCAGAGCCTCACCGGAGGCCGATTTACCTTGGGCCTTGGCCGTGGCATTGCCCCGATGCAGGACGCGTTCGGAATTGGCCGCATCACCACCGCTCAAATGGAAGATTTCGCCGGACTGATGCGCCGACTGTTTCGCGGCGAAGTAATCATCGGACATGACGGCCCCGCGGGCTCTTGGCCGGTGCTCCATCTCGACGCCACGCTCGACGAGTACCTCCCGATGGGCATCGTTGCTTTCGGCGACAACACCCTCGAGCTTGCAGGTCGGTGTTTCGACGAGGTTGTGCTGCACACGTTTTTCACCGACGAAACGACTGCCCATTGCGTGCAGACCGTGAAGCGCGCTGCAGAACAAGCCGGACGCAATCCTGATGACGTGAAGGTGTGGTCGTGTTACGCCACGATCGGCGACCACATTGCCGAAGAGGAACGGCTCATGAAATTGGTTGGCCGCCTCGGCACGTACTTACAGGGATATGGGCACTTGCTGGCCCGCACGAACGGCTGGGACGAAGCCGTCGTTGATCGTTTTCTCGCCGATGAGGTCGTGAGTTCTGTGCGTGGCCTCGATGTCGTTGGCACAACAGAACAACTTCAACATGCAGCAACACTCATCCCTGAAGACTGGTTGTCGTGGGCAGCCGTTGGCTCACCCGCCGACTGTGTCGCTGCGGTGCGTAATCAACTCGCTCTTGGTTGCGATGGCGTGATCATGCATGGCGCAACCCCATCGGAACTCGCGCCGATTGTTGCCGAATACCGCGCGACGGCTTGAGCCGATGACCACCAAACATCGCACCTATTGCCGCCTCTGCGAAGCCGGTTGCGGCATCGTTGTTGATGTCGCCAGTGACGGCGCCATCGAAAAGATTCGCCCCGACAACGATCACCCTGTCACCGCGGGATTCGCATGCAACAAGGGCATGTTGTGTGGAGACATCCATCACGATCCCAGCCG
>JALQSZ010000295.1 GCA_023264135.1 Acidimicrobiales bacterium | reverse complement strand
AATCATCTCGGAAGTCGAAGCGACAGGCGGCGACATGAACGGCCTTGCCCGAGTCATGTTCGCTCTCAGCGAACCGCTTCGCTACGACCAATCACTCGATGAGCGTCTCGATATCGCTGGCGCCTATGACGCCCTCTTGGCCAACAACGGAAACGGTCGCATCTATGTGCCCGTCATGAACTTTGTCGAGGGAGACCTTCGCGCCACTCGCGAAATGATCGCCCACCCAAACACCGTTCCCGGTTTGGGCGATGCAGGCGCACACTGCACGATGATTTGTGACGCAAGCTTCCCAACTTGGATGTTGCAATATTGGGGTCGCGATGTAGACGACTCCGAGAAGTTCGACCTTGAGTGGATCGTCAAACAACAGGCCCACGACACCGCACGCGCAGTCGGCCTCGACGACCGGGGAACGATCGAAGTTGGCAAGCGAGCCGACATCAACCTCATCGACTTCGATGCACTTTCGGTTGGCGTTCCTGAGATGCTTCACGATCTACCTGCGGACGGAAAACGACTTGTTCAACGCGCCGATGGTTATCGGGCGACAATCGTTGCTGGCGAGATCGTGATGGCCGATGGTTCTCCAACGGGAGCGCTTCCTGGCCGACTGATCCGTGGCGCTCAGCCAGTTTCGCAATCCGAATGACAACCGTCGATCGCCTTTCGTCATCGCAGAAACGCGATGCAATTGCGGTCACCAGTCGGGCGTTCTGGCCCGATCCCCTGTTCGGTTTCTTCGCCCGCACGCCCGATCAAGAAAAACGTTTGCTCCCCATCTTCCTCGGTGCGTTACTTCGTGACGCGCTCGGACACGGAGAAGTGTGGGGCGCAATCGAAAGGGGAACAATTCTCGGATCCGCGTCGTGGCTACCGCCAGGAGCAACCCCTCGCTCATCGCTTCGTGAAGTGAAGATCTACCTCGCGTGTGCCCGAGCGCTGGTAACAGGTCGAAATCGTCGCACGGGCATTTCGCTCCTCAACGCAGTTGAACACGAACATCCAAGCGAACCCCACTGGTATCTCGCACTGCTCGGTGTCGAGCCGACTCATCAAGGTCAGGGTCTTGGCCGTTTGCTTCTTGAGCCAGTCCTGAAACGCTGCGACACCGAGATCGAACCCGCATACCTCGAAACCCAGAAGCCAGAAAATCTTCCCTTCTACGAGCGGTTCGGATTTCGTGTTCTCAAAGAAGTCAGCGTTCCCGGAAGTCCACCTGTCTGGTTGATGTGGCGCGATCCTGATCCCACTCAAGAACACGCATAACGACGTACCACCGCCGCCATCAAGACCCATGGAAGGATCTCTGCATGGAGGTTCAGACGTTTTGCCGGGTGTGCAATGCCATGTGCGGCCTTGTAGTCACCGTTGACGGCACCACAGTCTCCAAAGTTCGCGGCGATGAGTCCCATGCTCTTTCTCGTGGGTATTCGTGTCCGAAGGGGCGGGCAATCGCCTCGCTTCACCACGATGAACGTCGTCTCAATGATCCGCTCGTTCGACGCGGATCGGAGCTCGAGAAGACCACATGGGACTCACTCCTCGACGACCTCGCCGATCGAATCGCGGCAACCGTCAAGGAACATGGTCCGGATTCGGTGGCGATGTATCTCGCAAGTGGATCCGCGTTCGACACGGCGGGTCGACGCGCCGCCGAACGCTTTTTGACATTGCTCGATTCGAAACAGAAATACACCGCAACGACGATCGATACGCCGAGCAAACCGCTTGTTGCCGAACACGTCGGTGGTTGGTCAGGACTCACTCCAGTTTGGGATCACGAGTCGTCAGCTTTGCTCCTGCTTTTCGGAAGCAACCCTGTCGTCTCTCATGGACATTCGAACGCCATGCCCGATCCCGTCCGTCGATTCCGTGAATTTCAGTCGAAGGGCGGCTCGATCTGGGTGCTCGATCCCCGTTGCACCGAAACCGCGGTCCTCGCTGATCACCATCTTCAGCTGACTCCAGGTACCGATTGGATTGTGTTGGGGTGGCTCGTTCGCCAACTTCTCGTGACCCATCCTGAAGCTCGAACGCTGTCGTCGAGAGCAACCGGGGCGGAAGCGTTGATCGAGTGCGTTGCATCGTTTGACGACGCATTGGTCTCGACGAAGTGTGGCGTGTCGATCGACGACCTCGAATCACTGCACCGCGCAATTCTCGACGCGGGTCGAGTGAGCGCGCTCACCGGAACGGGCGTGTCGATGTCAGCGACCGCGAACGTCACCGAATACCTTCTCTGGGCACTTCACATCGTCACCGACTCCTACGATCAACAAGGCGGCATGTGGTTC
>JALQSZ010000294.1 GCA_023264135.1 Acidimicrobiales bacterium | reverse complement strand
CAACGCCAATCGATGAACCCATGTTGGCGGGTTTTACAAACATCGGAAAACCAAGTTCGTCGCTAAGCGCGTCGAGCACGGCTTCACTCGCGGGGCCCGTAAGTTCGTTCGCATGCATGCCGCGCCACTTCGTTTGTGTGAAGCCTTCCGCGTCGGCAATGTGCTTGGAAATGATCTTGTCCATCGACAGCGACGACCCGAGCACTGCGGAGCCCACGAAGGGGACACCCGCGATTTCGAGGAGTCCTTGAAGCGTGCCGTCTTCGCCCATGGGTCCGTGGAGCAGCGGAAAGACCACCGAGTCGGGAGTAAGCACCGAAAACGGGTTGACGGTGTCGCCTTTGATCTCGAGCGCATCACCGAATGAGGCCACGTCGGTGGAACATTGCACCCACGTACCTTCACGAGTGATGCCGATGGCCACGAGGTCGTAGCGGTCGGGATCGGCGGCGGTAAGTACGTGACGAGCAGTCACTCGGGAGACATCGTGTTCGGCCGACTGGCCGCCGAAGAGAACAACAAGACGAGTGCGATCCGGGCCGGACATGGCACGAACCGTAGTTCGGCGACCGTGCACCCGATTGACGTCCCGTAGGGTGGGATCGTGGAATTTCGGGCCGCAGAAATCGCCGCCGCCGTCGGCGGAACGCTCACTGGACCCGATGTCGGCGTTGACGGAGCCGCATTCGATTCTCGGCTCCTTCGCCCAGGCCAACTTTTCGTACCAGTCCGAGGCGACCGAGACGGCCACGACTTCATCGATGCTGCTCGATCGAATGGCGCAGCGGCAACGCTGAGTTCTCGCGGCGCAATCGATGGGATGACGACGATTGAAGTCGCCGATGTCGAAGTCGCGTTCGGTGCGCTCGGACAAGCTGCTCGCAATCGGTTGCCTGACCGCGTAGCGGGTATCACCGGATCGGTGGGGAAGACGTCCAGCAAAGATCTCGCTGCTGCGATCCTTTCTCGTCGATATGTCACCACCGCCAACGAGAAAAGTTTCAATAATGAACTTGGCGTTCCCCTTACATTGGTGAATGCCTCGTCTGATACCGAAGTGACCATTGTTGAAATGGGTGCGCGCGGCGATGGGCATATTGCAGATCTCTGCGCGATTGCTCGACCAACGGTTGCGATCGTGACGTCGATCGAATTGGCGCATTCGGAATTCATGGGTGGGCTCGACGACATCGCTCGCGCGAAGGGCGAACTCGTTGAAGCGCTTCCAAGTTCGGGAATCGCGCTCCTTAATGCTGACAACCCCCGAGTGGCGGCAATGGCAGGCCGAACCTCGGCGCGAACGATCACGTTCGGAGTTGCAAGCGGCGATGTTCGAGCGACGAACATCGTTATTGAGGATGACTTGCGCGTCCGATTCGATCTTGATTCCGAATGGGGCAGCGCCTCTATTCGGCTCGGCGTGCGTGGCGTTCATCACGTCAGTAACGCACTCGCAGCAGCAGCATTGGCACTGAATTGGGAAGTTCCAATGGCCGATGTTGTCGATGGCCTCGAACAGGCCGCGCTTTCACCGTGGCGGATGGAACTGCACGTTTCTCCATCGGGCGTTCGAGTGCTGAATGATGCGTACAACGCCGGCCCCGCGTCGATGGAAGCCGCTCTTCGTTCGGTCGCTCAGTTGCCGACCACTCATCATCACGCTGTGCTCGGTCCGATGGCCGAACTCGGTGCAGAAAGTGCCGCTGCGCATGCACACGTTGCCTCGGTTGCCGCCGAACTTGGCATCCGATTGATCGCGTTCGGTACGACTGAGTACGGCAGCGCTGCATCGCAATCGGTTACGACAATCGACGACGCACTCGCTGCTCTCGGGACGCTGGGCGAACGTGATGCAGTGCTCGTTAAGGGCAGTCGTGTTGCCGGTCTCGAACGACTCGCCGCTGCGCTCTTGTCTGAATGACAGCGAGTTACTGCTGAAGTGATTCGCGAACGTTTCGCCGTTGTTCTGGTGGGCGAAGATCAGCGAACCACGCCAGGAAGAGCGCAAACGCAGCGCCGAAGTACACGACGGTGTTCACGCTTGAGTGGCTCACGACCCAGCCAGCGATAAGTCCGGCAACCGGGACGGTTCCACCGAAACACATCATCCAGACGGCGCTTACGCGACCGCGGATCGAGTGATCGAGTCGCGATTGGAAGATTGTTGAAAGTGAGGTGACGAGCACGAAATAGAAGAAGCCGAGGAGGAATCCGACAGGAAATGCCAAATACGAGGAGTGAATCGTGACGTAGGTCGCGAGCGATATTCCGAATAACAGGCACGACACCCTGAGAATGGTTTCGATTTTGTGACCCGCAA
>JALQSZ010000293.1 GCA_023264135.1 Acidimicrobiales bacterium | reverse complement strand
CAATCGCGCACCACATGATCTCTCGTCACTCGTGCTGCTCATCAGCGGTGGAGCGACGCTCACTGTTCCGGTGAAGACCGCGCTCCTTGAGCGACTCCCTTCATTGGCGATTATGGATGGGCTTGGGTCCTCCGAAACTGGGCAACAGGCAAACCAGGTTGTGAGCGCGGGTTCGGACATTGCACCTGGAACGTTTAAACCCGCGACTGGCATGGCGGTGGTCTCAGCAGAACTTGATCGTGAACTCGAACCGGGTCACGAGGAAATGGGATGGCTTGCCCAAGTTGGCCGCGTCCCCCTCGGCTACCTCGGCGATCCGAAAAAGACCGAGCTCACATTTCCAGTGATTCAGGGCGTTCGCTACTCCGTACCCGGCGACCGTGCCCGCATAACTGCCGACGGTCTTCTCGAACTTCACGGACGCGATTCGGTCACCATCAATTCCGGCGGAGAAAAGATCTTTGCTGAAGAGGTCGAAGCCGCACTCGCTCACCACCCCGCGGTCTACGACGTCGTCGTCACCGGTCGCCCCTCAGAACGCTGGGGAAACGAAGTTGTGGCGATCGTGCAATTCCGAGAAGGAACAACGGCGACCCCTTCCGAACTCCGTGCCGCATGCGAAGGCCACATCGCCCGCTACAAGTTTCCGAAAGACGTCATCGTGGTTTCGAAAGTGGAGCGGTCTCCGGCGGGGAAAGCCGACTACCGCTGGGCCCGAGCACTTGTCACCGAAACTGACACGTAAACGCTCCCGAGGCGACACCACAACACGGCGTTCGACACCTACGCTTTCGCTTCTGTGAAGCACGCTCAGAACTCTCCACAAAATCGAGCGAAGTTCATAGGTCTTGGCATTGTCATTCTTGCAATCGGAATTGGCGCGGCCGCGTTTTCTCTTGGGCGATCTTCGTCAACTCGCTCTTCGGGCGAAACTCCAGAGACCACAAGCCCGAGCACTGCTACTGCAGCGAAGGACCCATATGCGCAGTACCGCGTGAAGGGTTGGATTGTCGAAGAAAACGCAAAGCCGGGAACCACAGACTGGATGGTCCCCGACGATAAAGCCGCGTGGTCGAAAGTCGAAGGCTTCTTCAACACGACAAGCATCGATGTCGGTGGTTCGGCGATCTTGAAGTCCTCGACTCGCGCGCCAGTGTGGCAAGTCTCCGCCTATCGCATTGGTTGGTATGGCGGCACTGGTGGCCGTCTGATCTGGAAGAGCGAACCGCAACCCGGCGTAAATCAACCGAAAGCGACCCAAGTCGGAACACCCAAAGCGTGGGTCGCGCCGTGGGCACCATCGCTCACCGTGCAAACCGATGCGACATGGCCACCCGGTCAATACATGTTCAAACTCGAAAGCATGGACGGCGGCGCTTCCTACGTACCGCTCGTGATTCGTGACGACAAGAGCAACTCCGATCTCTTAATGCAAAGCGCAGTGACAACCTGGCAGGCCTATAACGCGTGGGGTGGGGCAAGCGTCTACACCGGCACCGAACTCGAGTTCGCTGCTGAGGTGTGTAACCGGGTGATGGAGGTGTTGGTGCCCACGCCCGAGCGGAAGCTGATTATCAACCTCCCCGCCACGGTCGAGATGGCGACACCGAATGTCTATGCCGACTCCATCGAGTGGATGTCGCGCAACCTCAACAACCGCGAGAACGTCATCCTGAGCCTTCACCCGCACAACGACCGCGGCACCGCAATCGCCGCGGCCGAGTTGGGCTACATGGCCGGTGCGGACCGGATTGAGGGCTGCCTTTTTGGCAACGGAGAGCGCACCGGAAACGTTGACTTGGTGGCCTTGGGAATGAACCTGTTCAGCCAGGGCATCGACCCGCAGTTGGACCTCAGTGACTTGGACGAGCTCAAACGCACCGCCGAATACTGCAACCAGCTCGCCGTTCACGAGCGCAGCCCGTGGGCGGGAGACCTCGTCTACACCGCCTTCTCCGGCTCACACCAGGACGCCATCAAGAAGGGCTTCGAGGCGATGGCCGCGGAAGCCGAGAGCAAAGGTGTGTCGGTTGACGACTTGGAGTGGGGAGTTCCCTACCTACCGATTGACCCGCGCGATGTGGGCCGCAGCTACGAAGCCGTGATTCGGGTGAACTCTCAGTCGGGTAAGGGTGGGGTGTCCTACCTGCTCAAAACCGACCACCACCTGGATTTGCCCCGTCGCCTGCAGATCGAATTCAGCCAGGTCGTTCAGCGCAAGACCGACACCGAGGGTGGCGAGGTATCGAGCGAAGAAATCTGGTCGATCTTCCAAGACGAATACCTGCCGGTCGACGACCAAGAGGCCAAGTGGGGCCGGTTTG
>JALQSZ010000292.1 GCA_023264135.1 Acidimicrobiales bacterium | reverse complement strand
TTCACCTGCGGCGTAGATCCCCGTGAGAACAAGAAGGTCAGCATCGACAAACGCATCGGCGTAGTCGCGCCACAACAATTGCGTGCGGCTGAAACGGTGGGGCTGAAAGACGGCAACGACACGGCTCCACTCTCCGTCTCGACCCGCAGAAAGTGCTGCTTGAATTTCGGTCGAAAGGTGGGCGTAGTCGTCGACAAAGACAATGCCGCCAGCTTCTCCTCGAGGTTCGAACCGGCGTCGGACACCACCAAAGGTCGACAGCGCACTCGCGCACGCGTCGAACGATACGCCGAGCTCAAGTGCCAACGCGATTGCGGCACACGCGTTCAGCGCATTGTGAGTTCCTGGAACCGCAAGGTGAATATGTCCAAGGCGAACGCCTGAACGAACAACATCGAAGTCGATGCCATCGCGTGAACCTTTGAGATCGACGATACGAACGGTGGCCTCGACCGATTGTCCGTAGGTAATGGCATCGGTGCCGCGCGCGATCACTGCGGTCTCGGGATCGTCTGCACAAAGAACAACAGGGCCATTCGTTGCCGCGATGAAACGTTCGAATGCAGCACGAAGATTCTCGAATGATCCGTGATGTTCAAGGTGATCAGCTTCGATATTGGTAACGATGAGTGCGTCGTGATCGATGGTGAATCCCGATCCATCGCTCTCGTCGGCCTCCAGCACAAACCATTCGCCCTGCGACCATTTCGCGTTTCGCCCGAGTTGGCTGATATCGCCACCGATGAGGAACGAAGGGTCGAGGCCTGCTTCAAGCATGACGAGCGCAAGCATCGACGACGTCGTGGTTTTCCCATGCGTGCCGGTCACTGCGGCGGTGCGCCGCAACGATGCCATTGCCGGCAAGAGCGCCGTGCGACGGACCACAGGAATTGAACGCGCACGGGCAGCAAGAACTTCGAGATTGTCTTCGGGAATCGCGGTGGAAATCGCGACGAACTCCGTGTCGGCTCCGATGTTGTCAGCAGAGTGCCCCACGAACACGACAACACCTTCAGACCGAAGGCGATCAAGAACGGCAGACTCGACAACGTCGCTTCCAGAAACGGCGTGTCCCATTCCGACAAGAGCAGAAGCGATCGCCGACATACCCGGACCGCCGACCCCGATGACATGAATCGACCGGGGTGTCGAAAGTGTTGGCACCGGATCGCTGTTAGTCGTGGCGGGCATGACGCTCCACCAATTCGGCGACAGCAGCGGCAGCTTCGGGTTGGGCCAATGTGTGCGCCGCTCTCCCCATCTGCTCAAGCTTCGATGGATCATCGAGCAGCGGTTGGACTTCGGCAACAAGTCGTCCGCCATCAAGTTCGGCATCAGGAATCAGGAGTGCAGCACCCACGCGGACTAGCGCCGCTGCGTTCGCGGTTTGATGATCACGCGGAGCTTGTGGGAGCGGGACGAGCACTCCACCAACACCAACTTCAGCGAGTTCGGCAACCGTTGTTCCACCTGCGCGTCCGATCAGGAGATCAGCGGCGACAAGAACGGTGTCCATATGGTCTTCGTAGCGCACCGCGATGTATTCGAGACCCTCGCCCTTTGGAAGCCTGTCCTGCACCGATTCCCAGTCGCGCGAACCGATGACATGACGAATTGAAACATCGGTGCGCGCTGACCAGTGCGGAACTGCAGCGAAAACTGCTTCGTTGACTTTTCGTGATCCGAGCGAGCCGGTGACAACTGCGACCATCGTTCGACCGTCGCTCACTCCAAGTGCAACGCGCGCGGCTTGACGATCGCGTTCACGTTCGATGGCAAGCACCTCGGCGCGAACTGGATTGCCCGTAACGACACTTCGCGGGAGATCGGTTTCGGCGAATGGGACGGCACAGGCTTTTGCGAATCGACCAGCGAGGCGATTTGCCGCACCTGCACGTGCGTTCTGCTCCATCACCACGATCGGAACGCGCCACAACACTGCGCCAATCGTGCAGGCGATGCTGGCGTAACCACCGAGAACGAGCACAACATTCGGACGCCGACGACGAACGATTCCGATTCCTTTAAACACTGCCCGCAAAAGTCCCCACGCCGCTGCAATGTTTTCGAGGGTCAAGCGACGTTGGATTCCTCGTCCGGGCAACAACGTCACACCGAATCCGGCGGCAGGAACGAGTGTCCGTTCGAGACCGCGTTCACTTCCAACAAAGTGAATCGACGACGTGTCGTGTCCGCGATCGACGAGCGCTCGCGCCACGGCGAGTCCCGGAAGCACGTGACCAGCTGTACCACCACCGGCCACGAGGGCGTACGTGGCGGAATCGGCAGTGGGCCGATTCGACATCAGCGTTCCTGTCGGGCGATGTTCAGG
>JALQSZ010000291.1 GCA_023264135.1 Acidimicrobiales bacterium | reverse complement strand
CAATGCGCGCTCGGAAACTGCACCGGAGAAGCCGTCGTTTCGTTCGGCATTTCGACGTCGCCGATGCATCCTTCCCGTCGATGGCTTCTACGAATGGGTACAGGTTCCCGAGCGAAAGAAGAAGCAACCGGTCTACATCAGCGCAAAGAATCGAAAGCCCTTGGCGTTCGCCGGACTTTGGGAAACCTGGAAGCCGAAAGACAACCCGGGGGACGACAGCGAGCTGCGTTCCTGTGCGATTCTCACAGGCCCACCAAATGAACTGATTGCTCCGCTTCACGATCGAATGCCAATGATCCTGTCGAGCGATCAATGGGAAACATGGCTTGATCCAACCATGAGCGATGTCGACGTCTTGCGTGCGCAGTTACGACCAGCACCAGAAGAGTGGTTGCAGTGGTGGCCTGTTTCGCTCGCGGTCAACACCGTTCGGAACCACGATGCCTCGCTTATAGAACGCGCGGAGATCGTTCCTGATGGACAAGCCGAAGGTCAGGGGAGACTTCTTTAGGTCCTATTCAGAACCATCGGCACCGAGGGCAGTGCGCAATGCAGCGGCCGCCTGATCAAGTTCTGCAGGATCAACCGCACTGTTGGCTTTGCGGAAATCGATGTCGGCTTCCGACGTAATCGGCAAGACGTGGAGATGGGTGTGGGGAACCTCGAGTCCGGCAATGATCAACGAGATCCTCGTTGCATTGAACGCTTGCATCTGCGCCGCCCCAACTTTGCGGGCCACGATTGCAAGATGTCCGGCCACTTCATCGGGAAGATCCACCCAATGATCGATTTCGAGTCGTGGTACGACCAGCGTGTGACCTGGGCAGATCGGGGCGATAGTGAGGAAGGCCACACAAGTGTCGTCGCGATAGACGAATCGTCCCGGGAGCTCTCCGTCGATGATCTTGGTGAACAAGGTGCTCATGGGTTCGGAATCGTAGAGTGCACAGGATGAATGTGCCCATCGAGTCGTCGGCAGAGAACAAAATTCTCACGATCCCGAACCTGATCACGCTGGTTCGGTTGGCGTGTCTGCCGATTTTTGTGTGGCTACTCCTTTCTCGTGACAATCCGCTCGCCGCAGGTGCGGTACTCGGAGCTTTAGGCGCCACAGACTGGGTCGATGGCTGGTTCGCCCGTCGCTTCAATCAGGTTTCGAATCTCGGCAAGATCTTTGATCCGGTTGTCGACCGCCTGTTGTTCTTCGTCTCGATTGTCGCGATCATCATCGCCGGCTCAGCGCCATTGTGGTTTTGTCTCGCGGTCTTGGTTCGAGAAGTCGCGATCGCTCTTGCAACCTTGGTGCTCGCCGCACTCGGTGCTCGCCGCATTGATGTCACCTGGATCGGTAAGGCCGCGACCTTTGGGCTGATGTTTGCGTTTCCCGCCTTTTTGTGGGCGTCGACCGACTGGGTGTTGCAGCCGTTCTTCGAGATCGCGGCGTGGGTCTTTGGCATTCCAGCGTTGGCCGCTTCGTGGTACGCCGCGGCACTGTATGTGCCCTTAGGGCTCGGGGCGCTCCGAGAAGGACGTCAATCCCGGCACCAGTAGACGCAGCACGTAAGGGAAGGTTCACGCTTCGGTGGAGGTCGAGGCGATCGGATAGCGTTCCGACCATGCAACTGCCTGACGACCTCCGCTATTCCTCTGACCACGAATGGGTCCGACTCGAGAACGGACAACTCCGTCTCGGCATTACGGACTACGCGCAAGATGCACTCGGCGATGTCGTGTATGTCGAGATCCCTGAGGTTGGACTTCAGGTCGACGCTGCCGCAAAGGTCAGCGAAGTCGAATCGACGAAATCGGTCTCCGACATTTATGCGCCGGTCGCCGGAACTGTCGTTGCAGTGAACGACTCACTTTCCGATTCACCTGAACGTCTCAATGACGACCCCTACGGTGAAGGCTGGATCTGCATTATTGAACCGTCCGACGCGGGTGCGGTCGATGCGTTGCTCGATGTCGATGGCTATCGGCGGTTGATCGAAGGTTCGTGATGGCGGTCGCTGAGGGATTCTGTAACAACTGTGGACATCGCAATTCGCTCGGAGCAAATTTCTGTTCCTCGTGCGGCGCTGTTCTTGAATCTCTCGCGCCAGACCACACCACAATCACGTTCCACCCGGTGACCCCTGGTGATCCGGTCGAAGACGATGTTGCTGTCGTCGTTGAAGGAATTCCAGCCGATACCGCAATGCTCGTTGTTCAACGCGGTTCGAAGGCAGGGAGCCGATTCGCTCTCGACAAGGACGTCGTCACCGCTGGTCGCCACCCCGATTCGGACATCTTTCTTGACGACATCACTGTGTCGCGACGTCACGCTGAGTTGCGTCGAGTCACCGGTGGCACGTGGCTTGCTT
>JALQSZ010000290.1 GCA_023264135.1 Acidimicrobiales bacterium | reverse complement strand
GGCGACCGGATTCCTGCCATTCCAGCGCGGCCAGAGGCTCCACCTCTTGCTGGCACCGGCAGAGAAAGTCTTGGGTGTAGCGGATCATTCGACCTTACGCCCCCAGACAATCTCTTTGTCCTGCAAGTCCTCCACGAAATCCAAGCCCTTGTCGTTCGGATACACAGACTTCTGGTAGCCGCTACTAAACCGGCGAACACGAGCGCGCTCAAGGTCGATCAATTTATTCTCGACCTTCATTTCAATGGTGGCGAACGCAGAACCCTCGTCAATGTTCATCTCGTCCATGTAGCCGGTGAACAGTTGCGTGAGGCCGGAATAGGTGGTGCCGCTCACCACGCCGAAATAGATGGTGCAGACGCGCCCCTGATACGGCTCCTGAAGGGCCAGCGACAGGAGTTCTGACGGGATACCCGTCATCGTGAGCGTCGCCCCGCGCACGGCCATCTCGGCGGTCTCCTCCACCGCCGAGATACTCAGGAGCGTGCCTGTGCCGGTGTAGCTGTTGCCGTCAATGGTTGCCGTCCCCACGCCCGTCCACACGCGGACCGGCCCGCTGTCAAAGTCGAACTGGATGGCAAAGAACGGCTGGATGATCTCATCGTCCAGCGCGTTCAGGAGTGCCGTTGTCAGGTCACGGGTTGCCATTATGCCGCCAATGCCTCCACTGCCTCGAAGCTGATCCCGTAGGCGCTGCTGTTGTTGATGGACCACGACGACAGGTTCGTCGCCAGCCGGAACAGGCCCTTGGGCGCGTCTATCGTAACAGTATCGCCGTCATTTATGTTCGACCTCAGACTCGGCCAAATATCCAGTGTCACTACACCGCTCCCGTTTGAGTCAGCGTCTTGCAAGACTTGGTGTAGTTTCGCTGTCGCACCTGCCCCAAGTTGAACGTAGTCACCGGCAAGGAACACGCCTGAAGTAGACGGCGTGAATCCTGACACGGCAAGGGTGTCCGAACCTGCGGTTTGATTGCCGGATACGACAGGGTTTGCGGTTATCGTTCCAGACGGCGCGTAATCGTAAGAAACATTGTCATCCCACTCGCCACCGAGCGCCCAGACGCCGCCCTCCAGGAACCACGCCGAACTTGAACCAGCCTTCCCTCGCGCCGTGGCATAGTCCGGGTCGCCAAGCAGGAACGTGCCCTGTTGCCCCTTGAGAGCCGTCAGAAACGCCTTCCAAGGGGCGGCAAGGTCGCGGCGGATGTTGGATGCAACCGAGACGGAAGCCTCCCAGCGTTGGCCCTGATGTGCCACGATTTGCTGCCGAAAGGTGAACGGCGACTGGCTGGTTGCCACGGCGTTGACGGCGCGGAGTTCGATGGACTCGATGCCGATGGAGGTGGGCAGGGAGAGAGGAAAGGTGATTGCCATGTCAGCCAAACGTGTTTTTGAGAGCGCCGCCCCGGCGACGTTGATCCAGAATTTGCCGCTGCGTCAAGGCCGCGATCTTCGGTGCCTCGGTTGCGATGATCCGCTTGACGCTTTCGTCGCCGTTGGCGGAGAAGTTGAACGACTGGTGGATAACGACAGGCTGTTGCCCACCCTCCGCTGCCACACCGAGTTTGCCGTCCCGCCCGCGCTTGAGCGGCATGATAGCCTCGGGGCCAGCCTCACCCATGAGGCCGGTTGCCCCGCGCATGGGGAACATGGTTGGGGCCGTGACCACGCCGCCGTTGGCGAAGGGAATGACGTTGCCGTTGGAGAAGGTTGCCCCATCGGCAAACTTGCCTCCGCCGAATATACCCCCAAGGAACCCGCCGCCTCCGCCAAGCCCCCCGAACAGGCTTTGAACCATCGGACGCACAACCAGCAGGCGAATGGCCTCTGCGAGAATCTGCTGCGCCATGCTGCGGAAGGCGTCGGCTGCGGATGCAGAGCCGTCCACGATGGACATGAAGGCGTCCTCCATCGCGGACTGCGCCGTGTTGCTTACCTGCTCCATTGCGGACTCATAGTCGTAGGCGGCGGTGATTGCCTGCCCGTAGGCTTCCTGTGCCTCACGGAGCAGTTCATTGTAGCGTTGCTGCGTGATAAGGCCGTTTTCGAGCGCGTCATCAAGAACGCTGACCTGCTCCTCAAACAGTTGCGTCTCTTCGCGGGCAATACGCACGGCCTCGTAGAGTTCTTGGATGCCGGGGACAAGGCTGGTGAATACGTCTTCGGCTGCGCCACCGCCTCCACCGCCACCGCCTCCGGTGTCAATCTCGGGCGGAGACCAAGAGTTCCTAAACACCGTCTCTGCTTGGACTTGAGCCATCAAAGCGCGGTTTCTGTCATAGCGCGGATCGCGGGGGTCAAAAATGACTTCCTGCGGGCCTCCGCCCATGGACATAAGGGCGGACGCGGCGGAGACGCTGATACCCA
>JALQSZ010000028.1 GCA_023264135.1 Acidimicrobiales bacterium | reverse complement strand
TCGGCGATTAACCGGTTGCCTTCTTCGAACATCTGTTCGATACTGGTGGGGTGGTTCTTCCCGCCGCTCTTCCCTCTTCCGTAGCGCCTCCTTCACTGCAGGAACTGGCCGAACGCATCCGGCCGGTGGTCTTGGCGCGCCAGGCGGTCATACCTGTGGTCGAACCGTTGCAACGGTTGATTCCCGATGGGGGTCTCGTGCGCGGATCCACTGTCACCGTCGGGGGAACCGGGGCAACCTCGTTGGCCCTGCAACTGAGTGCCGCCGCATCGAGGTCGGGCTCATGGGTCGCGGTGGTGGGGCTGAATGATCTCGCGCCGGCAGCGGTGCTCGAGGCCGGTCTCGATGGTGAACGAGTCGCGTTTATTGATCCCGGTGGTTCCGGCCGACAGGTCGATGTGGTGGCGGCACTGATTGGCGCGGTCGACATCATCGTTCTCGACGCACGAGTGCCTCTGCGACCCACCGACGCGCGTCGGCTTGCATCGCGACTGCGTGAACGAGGGTCACTGCTGATCGTTGTTGCTCCGAACAGCAGTGTGAACACGTCGTTGTCTGCGGATCTTTCGTTCAGCGTTGACGATGCCCGTTGGGAAGGTCTGGGTCGCGGGCATGGTCACCTTCGCTCGCGTCGTGTTCGCGTTGGTGTCAACGGCCGAGGTCGCGCAAGTCGAACCGCGCAGCATGAGTTGTTGTTGCCCTCCCTTGATACCCAGGTGGCAAGTGCCGACGCTGAACGCGAGGACAGCACGGTTGTCGCGTTCATTCGTTGATGGGGTGACCTCATGAATGTGCGCACCCTTGTGGTGGTGTGTCCCGATTGGCCGATCATCGCAACCGCAGCATCGGCCGATGAAGCGGTTGCGGTACTTGCAGCAAACAGGGTGACCGCAACATCGCCAGCAGCGCGCGCGGAAGGAGTTGAGGTTGGTCTTCGTCGTCGCGACGCGCAACGTCGTTGCCCGGGACTTCGCATCGTCGACCCCGACCCCGATCGAGATGCCCGAGTGTTTGCAGCGATCGCCGCGTTGGTTGATCAGTTCACTCCGCGAGTTGAACTGTCTTCTCCCGGGTCACTCGCGTTTCCAACGCTTGGTCCTTCCCGTTATTTCGGTGGAGACGAAGCATTGGCCACATTGGTTGCCGCTGATATTGACGACGCGCTGGGATCATCAGGTTGGTTCGATGCAGTTGGTGTGGGAATCGCCGACGGACCGTTTGCGGCAACTCGCGCTGCGGAACAGGCGCTTGCGCAACCAGACCATGTGCGCGTGATCCCCTCCGGTGCATCGGCAGCATTTCTTTCTTCTTTTCCTGTCAGCGTGCTTGGGCGTCCTGAATTGGCCGAGGTTTTGCAACGGCTTGGTTTACGTCGACTCGGAGACTTCGCTGCGCTCAAGGTGGACGATGTCGTTGCTCGGTTTGGGGCCGAGGGTCGATTCCTTCATCGTCTCGCTCGAGGAATCGATGATCAGCCGCCTTCGGTCGGACCACCGCCGCGATCGTTCGATGCGGTGGCAGCGCTTGATCCACCTGCAGAGCGTGTCGATATCGCTGCGTTTACGGCCCGCGCCGTTGCCGATGATTTACACGAACGGCTGCAAGCGGAAGGGTTGGCGTGCACGCGTTTGCTCGTTGTCATTGAAACCGATGCCGGCGAACGACTCGAACGCGTTTGGCGCCATGAAGGAGCGTTGTCGTCGACGGGCATTGTCGATCGCGTTCGTTGGCAACTTGATGGATGGCTGAATGGTCCGAGCGCGCAGCGTCCCAGTGGGGGCATCACGCGGTTGTTGTTAGTTCCCGACGAAGTGATGCCCGCTCGTGGTCGACAGCAAGGTTTCTGGGGTGGAGAAACTGAGGCCGATGAACGAGCCGGTCGGGCGTTGGCGCGAGTGCAAGGGATGTTGGGTGTTGCGGCGGTGACAGTTCCAGAACGGCGCGGTGGTCGGGGTCCGGCCGATGGCGTGGTGCGCGCACCATTCGTTGGCACTGACGGTGATCACGATCGACCCCGCGGCGGTGCGTTTGATGCGCCCTGGCCAGGACGCGTTCCATCGCCGCTCCCTGCATTGCTGCCTGTCGAAGTTTGCGAGGCAGAAGTTTTGGACGAGGCCGGTCACCGAGTGTGGGTGAGTGGGCGCGGTGTGCTCAGCGCCGAGCCCGTCAAGGTGCGCTTTGGCAACGAAACCCATGGGGGTCTTTCGATTGTGGGGTGGGCGGGGCCATGGCTCAGTGATGAACGATGGTGGGATCAACGCACCCATCGGCGTCGAGCTCGACTGCAAGTGGCCTTCGCTGATGGTCGCGCAGTGTTGTTGCAGATCGAACACGGTCGCTGGTCAATCGAAGCGATCTATGACTGACATCGCCTGTTCGCGATGTGCAACGATCTACCGACCACAACATCGGGGGCAGAGATGAGCGAAGAAAACGTTGTTGCAATCGCGCAGAAAGCGGTCGGCGATGCCGACACGATCATTGCTGCGGCGTGGTTTCAAGCCCGCGGAACCTCGGGTGGAACCTTGGTGGGCATGGAAGCCGGAAACATGGCCAGCGACATGGTTGGTGGCGGACTCGCCGGCGCAGTGCTGAGCATCGCTGGCACCGCGATCGGGTACAAGAAAGGCCACAACAGCGGTGGGCTTGTCTCTCGAACCGACGACGGCATGGTGATTCACCAGGCGCCGTACTACTCGCTCATCGCAGTGTCAGAAAAGAACATCTACGCCTGGCATGTCGGACACAAAGCCATGCATCGCACCGCCGGTGAAGTGCTCTTTGCGCTGCCACGTAACGAGGTTGAAGTCGAAGTGCATATGCGGGCCACTGTTCGCACCTTCGAAGTGCTCCATGCGTCGGCGAGTGAAAAGTGGGAATTCGAAGGCGGCTATGTCGGCGCCCATGTCGACGCCATCCTCGCCGCAATGAATCCGGTGGAGCCTCCCGCATCCTGATTTGGGCGGTTTGTAGGGCAACGCCCGATCCTTTACCGCAATGGCAGTGACGTAACGTCTAGATCGACCTCAACGGTTACCCGTGGGGAGGCGGCGAGGCTGGCTTCCCACGGTTGCGCCTTCCCCGTTTCGATCAGAGTCCCCAATGTCCTCACGCCGCCTCAGATTCATTGCCATCTGCGTGGTATTGCTCGTTCTGAGTGCAGGCGGCGGAGTCTGGTTCGCATCACGGCAATCGAGTTCGCCGACCGCGAGTAACGACACCTCAGCGCCGAGTGCGAGCACGACTTCGACCACCGAAGCGCCGCAATCGCCAACGCCGAGCACTCGGGCTCCGCTCACGAGTTCCGAACCGCGTGTCGACCCGGGAGTAGATGCGTCAATTGCTGCGACGGGCAAAGCACAGGTACTCGCAGTCTTCGATGCGCAGGTTTCTGGAACCGATGATGAAAAGCGCGCACAGGTTCAAGCGGGAATCAACGCGATCACCGCCGCGCTTCCGGCCGGCAGTTGGTCGGTTGTCGGCGACACGCCAACCGATCCAGTTGCGAGTTTGGTTATTGACGCGAGCGCGCTTGCGGTCTTGCAACAACTGCCGGGAATTGAACATGTAAACAACGCGCTGCATGAATACTTCCCGGCGGAAACGGCAACCGCAGAACTTCCGACTGGTGAACTCGGTGTGAGTGCATCGACCTCCACGATGGGCGCGCCCGCCGCGTGGGCTGCAGGTTTCAAAGGTGCCGGCACGACGATTGCAATTGTCGACACGGGCGTGCAGACCGATCATTCGTATCTCATGAACGGAACGGTGCAGAAAACCGTTGGCGAAGCGTGCTTTGCGGAGGCATTTGGATACACGTCGCCGTGTCCCGGCGGCGTCATGGGAATCAATGATCCGTCACGGGTTGGCGCTGGAGCGCCGTGTCCCGTCGACATCGTTACCAACGGTCAGCAGGAATGCGTTCATGGCACCCATGTTGCGGGAATCGCTGCGGGTGGAACCGGCAGCGGAACATCGGGCATTGCGCCGGCCGCTTCGCTGATTTCGGTGCAAGTGTTTTCGTACAAGTATTCGACAAGCCGAGTGACGGCGAACACGTTCAATATCGACAACGCGTTGCAGTGGCTCTACAACCGGCGTGCTGATTTCCCCGGACTTACCGCGGTGAACCTCAGTCTCGGCGACGGCGCGCTCTACACGGGTTCATGTGATGTCGATGAGTTGAGCACCTATAACAAAGTGCAGCAATTGCGAAACGTGGGGATTGCAACCATTGTCGCGGCGGGAAACGAATATCGCGACAACGGCGTTTCGGCACCGGCCTGTCTTTCCAACGTTGTGGCGGTCGCCGCTCTTAACACGGACGTCGCGTCAGACGTGCGCGCGGACTATTCCAACATCGGACCCCAGGTGAAGGTCTTCGCCCCGGGAACCTTGAACTCCTCTGTTCCATGTAATGGATCAGCAGTGATGTCGGGCACCTCGATGGCGACGCCAGCCGTCGCCGGTGCGTACGCAGCACTTCGTCAGTCCACGGTTGATTCGACCATCAGCCTGTTGACCTCAACAGGCGGCGCAGTCGGTGGAGTGTCGTGGAGCAAACCGAGCGTGAAGTTGAACGCTGCCGTTGCTGGCTTGCCAGGTCCGCCTGGTTCGGTGTCGGGGAGCGCGTCGGGTTCGCAGGTTGCGGTGTCGTGGACAGCTGCGTCTGGAGGGTCAGGAAGCATTTCCAATTACACGGTCACCGCGCGGCCGGGCGGCGCAACCTGTTCAACAAGTGGCCTCACCTGCACCGTGACATCGCTTGATCCAACAAAGACCTATGTCTTTACAGTGAAGCCGACTGGAACAACTGGGGTTGGTCCCGCGGCATCGTCGGCTTCGGTGCCGATGCCCAGCGTCCCAGCCACTCCGTCTGCGTACGTCCCGTTGAACCCGGTGCGGATTCTCGATACGCGCACCGTGCAATACGGCGGCAGTTCCGTCGATGGAAATGATGTCGGTTGCGGAGCGGTGGGCCAAGGGCTCAGCAATGTGCGAACGCTCGAAGTGCTTGGACGCGGGGGAGTGCCGTCGACTGGCGTCGATGCGGTTGCCCTCAATGTCGCTGTGGTGAACCCAACATCAGCGAATTACCTCACGGTGTATCCGAACGGAAGCTCGCCACCGAACGCGGCAAATATCAATTTTGTGGCCGGGCAAACGATTCCGAACATGGCCATTGTCAAAGTGGGAACCAACGGGAAGATCGCGATCTTCAACAATTCGCTGTCAACACAAGTGGTGGTCGACATTGTTGGTTGGTTCCCGGTGAACGCGTCGAATTACAACGGCATCGTCCCTGAACGAATGCTCGATACTCGTCCTCCCGGTTCCGGGGGGTGTGCCGCTTCGACGGTCGACTCGCAGGCCTGCAACACCGGTCCGATCGCGCAAGGCGAAACTCGACTGCTTCAAATCGCTGGTCGTGGGTCCATTCCATCTGCGGCAGGCGTGAGTGCTGTTGCGGTGAACTTGGCTGCGATCACTCCTACTGCGTCCAACTTCATGAGCGTGTTCCCCGGTAATTCCACTTTCGATGGCACCGCGAACATCAATTTCACTGCGGGTCAGATCATTTCCAACATGGTGATTACCAAAGTGGCGCCGGACGGGACGATTGCGATTTACAACAACACCGGAGCGACACAAGTAACTGTTGACGTTGTCGGATACTTTCCGGCGACATCGAGTTTCGTGTCGTTTCCGCCACAACGCTTTGTCGATACTCGTGCGCCTGGCGCTCCGGCGTGGGGCGGACCGACCTGTGACCATGCCTACGAGGGGATCGGGCCAATTCCCCCCGGCGGATCCATTGATGTTGTGATGACTGGTCGCTGCAGTTCGGTTCCCGCATCCGGAGTCGGCGCCGTCGCGCTGAATGTCACGGTCGTGAATTCAACCGGAAGCAACTATTTGAAGTTGTCGCCAACCGGCGGTGCGCAGACAACGGTTGCGAATCTCAACTTCGTTGCCGGTGACACGATCGCGAATATGGCGATCGTGAAAGTCGGTGTTGGCGGAAAGATCACGATTTACAACAACGCGGGTTCAACGCCAGTCGTAGTCGATGTGGTCGGGTACTTCCCCGGTTAGTGCAACGAACAGATTGAGCTACAGCCAGTAGCCGGTGATATCGATGACGAATTGGGTGGAGCCGGCGCTTCCATTGATGACAGTGATTTGTCGGTTGGTGTCGAGTGTGAGTGAGATGCCGTTTGCGAGCACTTGACCGGTTTGGCTCCAGTTAATGGTGGCGGCGTGCACGGTGGTGTCGCCGCCTGGGTTCACTGCGAGCCAACCATTCGCGACAGTGTCGACGACGACGATGTTGGCGAACACCGCGGTTGCTCCGGCGGGAACGAAGTTGGAGTTGAGGAGCGCGCCGTTGAGGTCATAGGAACTTGCAACCGACAGCGTGCGGTTTTGTCCGCTTCCGAGAGTGCCGTGTTGTGGATAGGTGCTGAGTCGTGAGTCATACACGCGCCCGGGAGTAACGGCATGAAAACTTCCGGCCGAAGTGGTGGACGCAAGTTGACGCCATTTCGCTGCCGCGCCGGTTCCAGTTGTTACGCAGAACCAAAGAGCACCGGAACTGTCGACATGAAGATCTCCCGCGTTGTACCCCTCCGAACGTGAAGGTGGTGCAGCGCCTTGTGGCTCGATATAGATCGATGCCCGATCTCCGCCAGCGTGAAGGCCCGTGCCGCCAATGCCGCCTTGGGTGTAGCCGTAGGCATTGATGCCAACGAGGCCAGAAAATTCGCCGCCGACGCTGTTTGTGCTCACCGCGTGGACGGCAAGAGAGTTGGTGCTTTCGGCGTGAATGCCGAAGCCACTCGAACTTTGCGCGGTAACTCCGTGACCGGTTGTGCTGAAGGCGACGAGTCCGTTGCCGCTACTTGACTGCGCCCCAACTCCGTATCCCGTTGTTGATTGGCCGTACACGCCAGGGCCTGAACTACTTAGGCCGTTCACTCCGGTACCAGATGTGGAGTCGCCTTGAACTCCCGAACCGACTGCACCGGTTCCTCGGACGCCAACATTCGAAACTGCCGTATTGGCAAGGCCCCACACTCCGTAGGCGTAATTCCCGCCGCTGACATAGGAGTACACGCCGTGAATGCCTCCGGCAGTTGCACCGGCGTGAATGGCATCACGGCTTGAGCTTCCGTTTGCGGTGATGGCCGGGTTGACGCCATCGGCATCGAACACGGTTGGGCCAGTTGCTGCTGCTGGTCCGGCCGCAGCGACGAGTGCCGCGCCACCGGCGAGAGCGCCGGCCGCGACCAGTCCCGCGGTGCGCAGCGCGTGGCGACGCGACACGGCATCGGTTCCATCGACGTCGATCGCCTCGCTCGCGTTCGATTGCGGTGGCAGTGGATGCGAAGCGGGTTCGGGTGGCGCTTGTTCAGCTACCTGCGCTCGCAACGTCGTGACTTCGGCTCGAAGTTCACGCAATTCGGCAAGGACCTCAGAAAGTTCCGGCTCAGACATGGTCGCCCCATTCCGTTCCGGAGACCGCCTCCGGTTCGTTGAGCGAACAGTAACGCGGTGCGCTGTTATGTGGAGGTTGAAATGAGGGTCAGGAAGACTCGGTTGAAAGATTGTTGTCAGAGCCAGTAGCCGAAGATGTCGATCACGAAATCGGTGGCCCCGGGTCCGCCGGCTAACACGGTGATCTGCCGAGCGTTGTCGAGGGTGAGGCTCACGCCATTTGATTGAGTTTGATTGCTCGTTCCCCATGTAATGGTCGCGGCGCTGATCGTGGTGACGCCCCCGGGATTGATCGTCAGGTAGCCGGAATTGACCGTGTTCACGACCGAGACATTGGCGAAGACGGCGGTGGCATCGGAAGGTACAAAGTTGGCATTCGTAACTGCGCCGGTGGTGAGGTCGCGTTGCGCGGCGACCGAAAGCAGTCGAATACCACCATAGGAAAGTGCACCGGGAGAAGGTTGCGCACAGCGACTGTCATAGACGCGACCTGGAGTCACGGGATGGAAACTTCCTGCCGACGAAGCGCTCGAAAGTTGACGCCAAATGCCGGGTGCGCCGCTGGCCACGCAGTACCAAAGAGCGCCGGCGTTATCAACGATGAGTGCGCCTTGTGTGTACGTGTTGTTGAGGCTTGGTGGTGGGCCTGCAACGGTTGGAAGCAGCTGCGCAGTGACAAGTTCACCGCTAATACTCACACCGTTGGGTCCTGAAAAGGAACCTCCGGTTCCAGCAACGGTCGATACAGCGGTTCCCATCACGCCGATGGATCCACCAGCCACTGCTTGACCAACGACTCCAATCGTTCCGTTCGAAGAAATGCCGTAGTAGTTGTTGTTGAGTACATCGATTGCTACTGCGTTCGCCGCCGAGGTGTTTGCACTGATCGCTGTTCCGCTTACTGAAGTTGCGACGACGCCAATTCCCGTTTGTGCATCGGCATGAAGAGCAACGGGGTCTCCACTGAATGAACCAGGCGCGGCCGCTGCTGGGCCCGCGGTTGCAACTGTTGCGATGCCACCAGCAATCGCGCCAGCGGCCACAACTCCAGCGGTGCGTAACGCGTGTCGCCGCGAGATCGGTGGTGCAGGCGTTTGCTCGGGCGATTTCGTGATTGCACACTCGGTGGTTTCCGCAATGCGTTCGTTGCGTAGTTCGCGAAGTTCGTCGCGTAACTGGGCGATCTCTTGACGCAGCGCGTCGAGTTCAGTCTTGGACACGGGACCGACCCCCTGTATGGCGATGGCCCCCGCCACCGATTGGCGGGAGCGTAGGACTGGGATCTGCGAAAGGGAAGGGGCCGCTTGCCGTATCGAACACATGTTCGATACGGTGGGCCCATGGGGTCGGAGTCCTATGCCGAACTGCATTGTCATTCCCAGTTCAGTTTCCTCGACGGTGCCAGCACTCCCGAAGCGCTGGCCGCCGAGGCGATGCGGCTTGAACTGAGCGCGCTCGCTCTCACCGATCACAACGGGTTCTACGGCGTGGTTCGCTTTGCCGAGGCCGCTCGGGCAGTGGGTCTGCCCACCATCTTTGGGGCCGAACTCACCTTGGGTCGTACGGCGCCGCCAGTGGGTGAACCCGATCCGGGTGTGGCGGCGGGGGAATCGCATCTTGTCGTTCTTGCTCGCGATCCTCGTGGCTATGCGTTGTTGGCACGCGCGTTGAGCGAAGCGCAATTGCGCGGTGAAAAAGGTGCACCGCGCGCGTCGTTGGCCGAACTGTGCGCGCTCGGTGGCACTGCGGCGCCGGCGGCCGATCGCAATCACTGGTTGGTGCTCACCGGGTGTCGCAAAGGCGCGGTTGTTTCTGCGCTCGAACAACAAGGTCCTGCAGCTGCTACCGATCAACTCGCGTTACTTGTCAACACCTTTGGTCGCGACAATCTTGCGGTTGAACTTTGGGACCATGGTCACCCGCTCGATTCGGTTCGCAACGACGCGTTAATGCAGCTTGCATTGCGTGCCGATATCGATCTTGTCGCAACAACCAACGCGCATTACGCAACGCCGGCCGAACGTCCGCTGGCAACAGCGTTAGCCGCAGTTCGTTCGCGTCGCAGTCTCGATGAACTCGACGGCTGGTTGCCCGCAGCAGCAGGCGCGCACTTGCGTTCCGGTTTCGAACAATCTCGCCGATTCGCGCGCTATCCCGGTGTGGTCGAGCGAGCAGGAGAGTTGGGGCAGTCCTGCGCGTTCGATCTCAAACTTGTTGCTCCCAATCTTCCGCCGTTTCCCTGCCCCGATGGGCTCGATGAAATGGGGTATCTACGGCGTCTGACCGAGCGTGGTGCTGAACGTCGCTACGGGCCGCGTCATCGTGAACGAGTTGCTGGCGCATGGGCGCAGATCGATCACGAACTCGCCATCATCGAACAACTTGGGTTCCCCGGCTACTTCCTCATCGTCCATGACCTTGTTGATTTCTGCCGTCGTAATGACATCTATTGCCAAGGTCGAGGTTCGGCGGCGAACTCGGCGGTGTGTTTCGCATTAGGTGTCACAAAAGCCGATGCCATTGAGCTTGGTTTGTTGTTCGAGCGGTTCCTTTCGCCTGAACGCGATGGTCCGCCCGATATCGACATCGACATCGAATCTGGTCGTCGCGAAGAAGTCATTCAGTACGTGTATCAACGCCATGGCCGCCACTACGCCGCGCAGGTTGCCAATGTCATTACCTATCGACCGCGTTCGGCGGTGCGCGATATGGCTAGCGCGCTTGGCTATGCGCCAGGTCAGGCCGATGCTTGGGCCAAGAACGTCGATCGTTGGGGTTCGCTCATTACGCAACTCGAAGACAACGCCGACACCGTTGTGCCCGAACCCGATGCCGATGCCATTCCTCCGGCAGTGGTCGAGTTGGCCGCGCAGGTGGAACATGCACCGCGTCATCTCGGCATTCATTCTGGCGGCATGGTGTTATGCGACCGACCCATCATCGAGGTTTGTCCGGTCGAATGGGCTCGGCGTGAAAACCGCAGCGTTCTGCAATGGGACAAAGACGATTGTGCGGCGGCCGGTTTGGTGAAGTTCGATCTTCTTGGGTTGGGCATGCTCACCGCGTTGCATAACACCGTCGATGCAGTGGCCGAAGCCTACGGATTCGCCATCGATATCGCCGAAGTTCCACAAGACGATGCGGTCTACGACATGTTGTGCATCGCCGATTCGGTCGGAGTGTTTCAGGTTGAAAGTCGCGCGCAGATGGCCACGTTGCCTCGGCTCAAACCGCGAAAGTTCTACGACCTTGTTGTTGAAGTCGCGCTGATTCGTCCAGGACCAATCCAAGGCAACTCGGTGCATCCCTACATTCGGCGGCGTAACGGGATCGAGAAGGTCACGTATTTGCATCCGTTGCTCGAACCTTCGCTGGCCAAAACCTTGGGTATCCCGTTGTTTCAAGAACAACTCATGCAAATGGCGATCGATGTTGCCGGCTTCAGTCCGGGCGAGGCCGATCAATTGCGTCAGGCCATGGGGTCCAAACGAAGTTCCGAACGAATGGAACGTTTGCGCGGTCGCTTGTTCGAGGGAATGGCGGAACGTGGCATCACCGGCGACATCGCCGATCAGATCTTCGACAAACTCGCTGCGTTCGCGAACTTCGGTTTTCCCGAAAGTCATTCGGTGTCGTTTGCCTATCTCGTGTATTCGAGTTCGTATCTCAAGCGATATTTCCCCGCGGCCTTTTGTGCTGGTCTGTTGAATGCGCAACCGATGGGGTTCTATTCACCGCACACGCTGGTGGCCGATGCTCGGCGCCACGGTGTGGTGGTTCGTACCCCCGATCTCGCTGCATCCGGTGTGGGAGCAACGCTCGAATGGGTCGAAGGAAGCGTTGCCACAACAGCCGATGTTCCTTTTCCTGTTGACGCATTTCCTGTTGGTGGCGTGGAGGTTCCGCAACCAGCAGTGCGTTTGGGATTGTCCTCGGTGCGAGCGGTGAGCAACGAGCTCGCCGAAGCCATCGTGACCGAACGCGAAATGAATGGTCC
>JALQSZ010000289.1 GCA_023264135.1 Acidimicrobiales bacterium | reverse complement strand
CGCGACAAGATTTTCAATGTTGTTGCGAATCAATCCTCGACACATTTCCAAAGCCTCCAGCGCCAGCTTCAATGCTTCGTCTTTGGTCATGCTTGTCCCCTTGCAAAATAGTCTCTTAGTGCTCGCGCATCAGCTAGTGCGTTATGAGGGTCTTCAGAAACCGTATCCACTCGGACAATCTCCATTGTTAGCGGAGGTGTATTGATTCTCATGCCAGGACCGACAATTAAAAGACGGCAGAAATGTTCAATGTCTTCAGGCCAATCGGCAACGATGTGTACAGCGTCAAACTGAAACAAATACGCTGTCAATTCTGATTGCAGAAGAATAAGCGGGATTGGTTCCGCATACAGTTTTGGTATGACGTTCTCAGCGACCCAAGGCTCTGGATTTTCACATCCGAGAACTCCATAAAACTCTCGCCCGTCTTCCGACACAAGAGCCAAAGAAATCAGTTCTCCACCAAAGCTGTTCCACTCTCCATCAATTCCCGGAGGCGATGCCCACGCAGGCCACAGCGAAACCTCGTTGCTCCTGGCCATCGATCCTTCGTGCGTTCGGGTCGATGCACGTGAAGTGGGCGCAACGGTGCCGCTCGGCGAAATGCTCGATGAGTTGAAGTCAGGTGGCGTGAAGTCCGTGAGCGCCAACGGAATTCTTGGTGACCCCACGACCGCAACTGCCGAACACGGCAACGAACTCTTCCTCTCGTTGATTGCAGACCTTGCCTTCACCATCGACAAAGTGTTTGCGCAATGACGAGTGAGCTCGCCGGTCTTTTTGTTGTCGCTGATCCTTCGATGCAGCGCCGCGAACGCGGCACGGTGCTCCTTGGTGGTTCACCACTGCGTATGGTTCGCATCAGCGAAAAAGGTGCTGACCTCCTCGACGAACTATTGAGTGGTAAGCCAGTTCCATCGGGAAAAGGGGCAACCTCGCTTGTTCGTCGTCTTCTCGATGGCGGCCTCCTGCAACCAGTGCCGAACCACGCGCCGTTCACCACGAACGATGTCACGGTTGTCATTCCCGTTCGCGGTGAACTTGAGCCGGGTTTGCTCGATGGCATCGGCGTTGTTGCGCACATCATCGTCATCGACGACGACTCGCCGAACCCTGTTGCTGTGCCAAAGCACACCAGTCATGGCGTGAGTGTGCTGTGTCTTCGACGCCCGACCAACGGTGGGCCTGCTGCAGCGCGCAACACCGGTTTGCAAGCAGTCGACACTGAACTCGTTGCCTTTCTCGATGCCGATTGTTTGCCGCGTCCCGGATGGCTCGAACCACTACTTGAACAGTTCGCCGATTCCGAGGTTGCGATCGTTGCGCCACGCATCACGTCGATCGAACCGCTCGGTGTTCCCGACCATCCACTCCTCACCCGTTACGAACGCGCGCACGCGTCACTTGATCTTGGTACACAACGCGGCCGAGTGCGCGCCCGAACTCGCGTTTCCTACGTACCTTCGGCTGCGCTTGTGTGTCGCGTCGATGCACTCACTGCACTCGGTGGCTTCGATGAAGAGATGCACGTCGGTGAAGATGTCGACCTCGTATGGAAACTCGACGAAGCAGGACGCACCGTTCGCTATGAACCAAGTGTCACCGTCGGACACCGTCACCGCACCACACCGTGGGCATGGTTACGCCGACGCTTCGACTACGGCACTTCCGCTGGTCCATTAGCCAAACGGCATCCCGGCGCGCTTGCGCCAATTGAAGCGTCCGGTTGGAGCCTCGCCACCTGGGGCCTCGTCGCCACCGGACATCCCTTTGCTGCAGGTGCCGTTGTTGGTGCCACCGCCGGCATGCTCAGCGGAAAGCTCGATGGGCTTTCTCGACCGATGCCTGTCGCCGCGCAACTCGCTGGCCGAGGCCATCTGAGTGCGGGTCGCACGATTGCTCAAGGCCTGATGCGCCCGTTATGGCCGATCACGGCGCTGGCCATCGCGTTCGTGCCGTGGCGCAGGCTCAAGTTGGCCCTGCTCGCCGCCGTTCTGGCCCCGCCGGTGATCGACTGGATCCGACAACGACCCAACATCGCACCGCTCCCCTACGTTGGGCTTCGCCTCGCCGACGACCTCGCCTATGGAGCGGGCGTCTGGGTGGGTTCGGTGCGCGCCGGAACCCTCGAACCACTGTTGCCCGAGATCACCAGTTGGCCGAAACCCAGTCGCTATTCGCGCTGGCGTTCCGCGTTGTCGTAGGTCGTGCTCAGCCGACGTTGAGAAGATCGACGACGAACACGAGGGTTTCGCCGCCCTTGATCACGCCGCCAGCACCGCGATCGCCGTAGCCAAGGTGCGACGGAATGGTGATGCTGCGACGGCCGCCGACCTTCATACCGGCAACGCCTTGATCCCAACCAGCGATGACC
>JALQSZ010000288.1 GCA_023264135.1 Acidimicrobiales bacterium | reverse complement strand
AGCGCACCAATGACATTGTCGAAACCGATGCGGGCGAGCCGCATCTTTGCTTCAGGTTCATGGCCGGGATCGGTCACCAAGATGATTGGTGTTCCTGGCTCCATGACTTCGCCGGCGTATTCCGCAAAACGACCACCGAGACCGATGTCGATCGAACCGCTCAGATGGCCTTGAGCGAAAGCGATGTCGTCGCGCGAATCGATAACAACTGCGCCACCAGCTTGGTGCTTGAGAACAGTGTCGAGCGGTAATGCCTTCACGCTCACGTCTTGATCGAGAAGTGCGCGCGATTCACGGTTCTTGTTTGCAGCGAACGCGAAATACAGAGGAGCGACTGACTGGCCCTGGGTGACCACGTCGACAAAGTCTTCGGCAACCATTGGTTGCAATGCGTAATTGGTGCGTCGTTGCTCACCAATAGTGGAAACCGTTTCGGTTGAATGGTTTTTTCCACACGCTGAACCAGCACCATGCGCTGGATACACCTTTGTTTCGTCGGGCAGCGTCATCAATTTGTCGTGCAGCGACCGATAGAGCTGAAAGCCAAGTTCTTCGGCGGTCACACCAACCGATGCAAGAAGATCAGGCCGGCCGACATCACCAATGAACAAGGTGTCGCCGGTGAGGACACCTTCTGGTGTGCTGGTCGGTCCGTCAGGTCGAACGACAACACAAATGGATTCGGGGGTGTGGCCGGGAGTTTCAAGAATCTCAAGATCGACCTTTCCCAAACTGATGTGGTCGCCATTCGCGTGCGTCTCGATAGGAAAGCCCACCCGCCCTGCAGCGGCGGCTCCGTACACAATGTCGGCATCGGTGCGAGCGGCGAGTTCAAGGTGGCCGGAAAGGAAATCGGCATGGAAATGCGTCTCGATGATCTTGGTGATCGTGAAGCCGTGTGCATCGGCATCGGCGAGGTATTCATCGACATCGCGTTGCGGGTCAACGACAACTGCGTGACCGGTTGACTCATCGCCGACGAGGTAACTCGCGTGAGACAAACATCCGAGGTAGTACTGCTTGAGGAACATGGCGACTCCATCCGCTTGCATTTTCGTAGTTTGATGATACCCTACGGGGTATGTGCAGACAAACAACGTGCAAGAAATGCGGTCGCCCGTCCTGGGCGGGATGTGGCGCCCATGTGGAACAGGTGCTTGGCAATGTGCCCAAGGCCGAACGGTGTCAGTGCAATGCCAAGAGCGGCGTCAGCGGGTCAAAGCGCACCACGCCGAAGAAGGAAAAGGTCGCCGTGGCGGCAACGCCGGAAAAGAAACGCTGGTTCCGTCGATGAGTCAGCTCCCACTGCGGGCAATGTGGGAAGAGCGCTACGGCGCTGAAGAGTTTGTCTTTGGAACTGACCCGAACGACTTTCTTCGTGCGAATCTTTCGACACTTGGATCTGGGAACGTTCTTTGTCTGGCCGAAGGAGAAGGACGAAACGCGGTCTTTCTGGCGGAGAATGGCCTTTCAGTGTCGAGCGTTGATCTCACCGAATCGGGTGTGGCGAAAACGCACCGACTCGCGACTGAACGCGGAGTCGTGGTCGATGCGGTCACAGGAGATTTGGCCGACTTTGATCTTGGTGTCGCAAAATGGGATGCAATCGTCTCGATCTTTGCCCACACACCACCGTCGATCAGGATTGATCTTCACCGTCGAGTAGTCGATGCGCTTGCGCCGGGTGGTGTGTTCCTGCTTGAGGCCTACACCCCTGCGCAGGTTGGACGAGGAACGGGTGGGCCGCAGGTGCCGGAACTTACGATGACTGCCGAAGGACTGCGCGGAGAACTCGCGCCACTCGAGTTCCTGACAATTCAGGAACTCGAACGAGAGGTGATCGAAGGACCGGGTCATACCGGTGAAGGAGCGGTTGTTCAAGTGATCGCCCGCAAGGCTGAGTGAAGGAACTAGGCGTATGGAAATCAATCCAGAAGTGAAAATCGATCTGCAGAAGCGACTCCGTCGTATCGAAGGTCAGGTCCGAGGCATTCAGGGAATGCTTGAGGAAAATCGTGAATGTCGTGACATCGTCACGCAGATCGCCGCGGTGACCAAAGCGATGGAGCAGGTCGGTTTCAAGATGCTCGCATCGGGGCTCGTGTCCTGTCTGCAAGATCCGGATCGATCGGCCGCCGAGGGTTATCCCGTTGAAGAGGTCGAGCGCCTCTTTCTCAAACTGACCTAATTGCAGCCAACGAGTTCAAGGAGACGCTCATGACTGACCACACCCACGGCAAAGAAGTTTTGCGACCGCTCGCAACCGAAGGCCGGGCGCTTCGCCAAATGATTCCGGATGTCTATGCCGGGTTTGCCGAACTCAACAAAGCGGCGATGGCCCCTGGCGTTCTTGATTCAAAGACAAAGGAACTGCTCGCGCTCGTT
>JALQSZ010000287.1 GCA_023264135.1 Acidimicrobiales bacterium | reverse complement strand
GGGGACCTCGGCGACTCGGTCGGGCACCGTTGACAGAGCGATGTGCACTGCAGTGCTCACGTGACCATCGGTGTACTCGTCATCTTCACGGACATCGATCAGCACGATCCCGTCGGCGAGAAGAGTTTCAAGTGCATTGAGATCGATTTCAGGAAGAGAACTCACCGGTTGTCCTTGGTCGGAGAAGGGAAGGTTGCCGCTTCGGCAGCGTAGCGTTGCAGATCTGCTGGAGAGTCGAGGTCATCGACCGACGAAGGCAACAGTGTGGTCACCTCGGTGACAGCGAGATCCTGAAACACCCTGCGTGGAGCGCGTTCCCCACGTTCGAACGCGTTTCGAAGCGCCGGCAAAGCAGCCGAACGCTTCCATGCAGCGGTCAACGGTTGCGCGCGGCCATCGACGACGGCATAGGCGACCGCACTTGTCGGAGAAGTTGAGAGACACTCAACGAGATGGTTCGGCGTTGTCGAGTCGATGCGTGGCGTGTCGCAGGCAAGCACAACCACGATGTCATTGGCCGCAGCATCCAACGCCGTGATCAGACCCCCAAGTGGTCCTTCACAGGGGAACGCATCTTCAATGGCCAGATCGATCTCTGGGAGCTGTTCAAGCGATGCAAGATCTCCGCCAACAGCGAGGACCTCTGTCGCTCCAGCCTCTTTGAGTGCCGTCGCCACAATGGAGGTCAGCGCTCGTCCGCCAACCCGCAAAAGCGACTTGTCCTGGCCCATTCGCGTTGATCGACCACCGGTGAGCACGACGCCGGTGAAGGGCACCGCTGTCATGGTCAGAGCGAAAGATCAGCCGGTGGCCACGATGGATCACACTGACGAAGAAAGAGTTCGCATCGCTCTGCTTCGTCGAGTTCGCCGATCGCTGCTGCTGACTTGGCCAGCCCGTGAAGGCTTCGTAGAAATCCCCGGTTCGATGGATGCTGCCAGCGCACGTAGCCAGAACCCTTCCAACCGTTTCCCCTCAGAGCGTCGAGCCCACGGTGATACCCCACGCGGTAATAGGCATAGGCCTCGATCGTGGTCGTGGCGTTGTCCCCCATCGCCGCCCAAGCTGCGCTTGAGCGTGGTGCGATGCTCGCAACTGCACCGAAGGCGGCGAGCTTGTCGCCGTCTGAGCGCTTTGCTTGTTCGAGTGCGTGACGGAGTTCGGCGGGTTCTTCCGGCAGGACCGTTTCCGGCGGACCTGAAGTTGAAAGATTCACTGGTCGGGAGTCGCTCATGCCACCACGCTAGGACCCTTCAGACCTACTCACACTGTTCACCGTCGTCTGCACGATTTGAGCGAACGCATCAGGGTGGGACGCCTGCACATTGTGGGCCGCTCCGTCGATCACGACGCTCGAAGCATTCGGGAGTTCGTGGAGGAGCCAGTGTTGCGCCTGTTCGCGATGACCCGATGAACGAGAACCGCGACAAACGACAACGGGCATCTCAAGATCAGAAGAATTGAATGGACAGCGTTCACGAGCAGTTACGAGTTCAGCGACCATCGTTGGCCCTTCGCTGATGCGTTTCTGCCGAACTGCCTCCGGTAACGACTCCCACACCTGGTCACCGGCGGTTCGTTGCATCACTCGAATTACCGCGTTGGTGGGCGATTCATCTTCGATTCGGCGGCCGTCGGCGTCGCGAATCGGCCACCAGTCGAGCCACGGAAGCGGCGCTTCGTGGATGACTACGGCGGCCACGGATTCGCTCGTTTGTGCGGCAGCCGCCAATGCAATTGTTCCGCCAAGACTGTGACCAACGAGGACGAACGACGTTCCGTCTGATTCTCGACGTACAAGTGCAACGAGGTCACTCACGTGATCATCGAAGGTCGAAACGTTTGACGAAACCGAACGGCCATAGCCGCGTCGGTCGTACACAAGCCAAGAGTCATTGGGAAGACGACGAGTCACGTTGAGAAAGGTGGCGCCGCGATCCATCACGCCGTGCACAAAGAGGACTCTCGATGCGCCGGATCGATCGAGACGCCCAACGTGAAGGCCGTTCACGACCTCCCGAATCACGGTGTTACGGGACTTCGACGACACGCACCGTGTCGGTGACGCGTCCCTTGGAGAATCTCGAACCACCCACCACGACCACAAGATCACCAGAATGAATTTCGCCCTTCGCCTTTGCGAGCGCGATTGCTTCGTCAGTGAGTTCGTCGGCGCTACCTGTCGCCTCAAGGAGGTATGGGGTCGTTCCCCAACTCATCGTGAGCTGCGCAACCGTTCGAGGATCAGAAGAGAATCCGAGAACCTTCGCCTTGGGTCGGAACCGAGCGACTGAGCGAACCGTGAATCCACTTTGTGAGATACACAGAATTGCTGCTGCGCCAATTTCGCTCGCGGCACGCTGGGCCGCAGAGGTAACGGCATTCGTC
>JALQSZ010000286.1 GCA_023264135.1 Acidimicrobiales bacterium | reverse complement strand
AACCAGTGATCGACATTTGCTCCGTGTAGAAGCAAGGTGTCGTCGAGGAGTCGCGGAGGCATGAGCGGGAAGAGGGCAAAGCCGATGAGGCCACCAAGTGTTCCGATCATCAAGGTATTTCTGAACAACGAATAATCGTCGGGAAACTTCCAAAAGAGGAACACCAGCGTGAAAAGCGTTGCTCCGATGTACACCGAGCCATAGAAGTAATTCGCGAAGACGATGAGTGGAGTGAAATCCAGCGCGAAGTTCTGCATCGCTTGTTCATGCCAAAGTCCGAGATTGCGCTGCCAATCGATGATGCGAAGTGCGTTGGCGTACGCCTTATCGGGTTTGCCGGCCGAGAGATTCCGAACGGATTCGTAGACAACATCGACAACAAGCACGATGAGGATTTCGCGCCACCAGTAGATCTTCTTGCCGTCCGAAAGTGTTCGTCCCGAAAAGATATTGCGACGAGTCGGAACATCTTCGGGTTCGGCGCTCTCGGTTGTTTCAATGCTGGCGTCGGTCATCCCGCCACCAATCGTTGCACCGACCCGCCTGCAGTCACGATGTAGAGCTCACCTTGATTGTCTTCGGCAAAGGCAACGATGGAGTTCGTTCCGAGCTGTGGGCCGATCGCTTTGTCATCGAGAACCACGCCCTTGCGCTGCAAAAGCCCCTTCACGGTTCCCGAACAAAACTCGCCGTAGATATAGACACCCTGGAGTTCGGTGACCGAACCTCGGTACACGAATCCACCGATGAGCGGACAATCGGCGCCTTTGTTGGGCGTGACTTCAATCGGCGTGACAACCGAAGAAGGAGCGTTGTCGGTCGAAGGACCTGCTTCTTTTCCGTCTTTATACGGCCAGCCCAAATTCGCGCCGTCACCAGCCCCGGATGACACAGGGAGGTAATCAATTTCTCCGAACTGGACGCGTCCGGCATCGGCGACCCACATGTTTCCGTTCGCCCGATCAAAGCTGAAACGGAGGGGATTCTGCGCGCCGAGAGTGAAAACTTGGGGCGCGCCGCCTCCAGTGGCGTATGGATTTCCAGGTGGGATGGCATAGGCATCGGCGAGGGTGGCGCCGCCTGGGTCGATACGCAAAATTTTTCCAAGCAGCGAGTTTGGATCCTGCGCGGTTTTGAGCGTGTTGCCATTGGGCGAATCGCCGACACCTATATAGAGGAATCCGTCGCGGCCGAGTGTGAGTTGGCCGGAGTAGTTCGTGGTGCCGTCGTGAGGAATCGTGAGAAGGACGCGCTTCGAGCCGCCGTCAACGACGGGTGTGGGGATGACCGGCAACACGGTGGTGGTCGATGCAGGCGCAGCGGTCGTGGTTGGTGCAGCCGTTGCCCCGGGAGTCGTTGGCGCGGGAGCGGGAGGTGCGGGCACGGTGACCGGTGGCGGAACCGGATCAGTCACATTCCACGATGCGACAACAATTTCGCCCTTCTTATTGACGTAACAAAGGAACAACGTGCGGGCATCGGTCGAAAACGCGATGCCGAGAAGTCCCCGTTCACCTTCAGTGGAGACGTCACTCGAAATATCGAGCACCGAACCGGGATAGGTCTTGAACCCATTGCGTTGGGTTTGACCGAGTTCAAGATTCCACGAGGTTTGAATTTCGATCGCGCTTACTGCTCCAGAGCGTTGAGCGACCCAGAGTTGATTGCGCATCGGGCGCGACACGATGTTGGTCGCATCGCCGAATCCGCCGGCAACTTCAATCGCGCGCATCGTCTTTGTAATCGTTGTTGGGCCGGTCCCGGTATCGACCGCGGTTGTCGGAGCCGTGGCGGCACTGGAGTCGCCTGATGTGGACTTGGCCGGCGCGCTGCAGGCGACGACGGTGATACCGAGGACAACCGCGAGCAGGCCGGCAACAGCTCGGACGGCAAGTCCGGAGGTCGTTCGGCGGGATTCATCGCTGTGGGCCATGGCGGAACGAGGCTACCGACCCGAATCGACCCTCGGAGGCCAGCCCCCGACATGGTCGGATTTAGCGCGGAGGGCGGATGAGGCCTTCTTGTACGACCGTGACCGCGAGTTTGCCTTCGCTCGTGAAGACTGAACCGGTCGCAAAGGCGCGACCACTAGCGGCACTAGGCGTTTCCTGCGCGTAGAGCAGCCATTCATCGGCCCGGAAGGGACGGTGAAACCACATCGCGTGGTCGAGGCTGGCCATGAACACGTTGTCGATGGGGCCGAGCGCGTGGGGGAGGAGCGCCGTGTCGAGCAAGGTCATGTCGGACGCGTAGGTGAGCGCGCAGGTGTGCAGCACCGGATCATCGGGAAGTTTGCCGGTGGCCTTCATCCAAATCCGTTGATAGGGAGGAAGTTCGCGATTTCGATCTTCGGGTGACCAATCGCAGTTGCGGAGGTCAAACGGAAGATCAATTTCGAAAC
>JALQSZ010000285.1 GCA_023264135.1 Acidimicrobiales bacterium | reverse complement strand
GCCATCTGGAACGCGTTCGACGCGTCGTAGTAGTCGGCTGGGTTCGGTGTGGGCTGCACCATCATCGGGCCATTCGCGAACTGCGGTGACACCGTGTAGGTCGGGACAGCTGCAAGCTTGCAACCAACGCGGGTCTGTTCCTGAGCAGAGTCAAGTGACCAACCTTCACCAACAAGCATGAAGACCTTTGAGCACGCTTCGGTCATCACGTTGTTGACGTTCATGATCGCGGCATCGCCGTAGTTGCCAACAACCTGACGGCCGTTAATGCCACCCTGGTCGTTACACCACTTGATCATGGCCTTGATGGCGTCGGACATTTCCTTGTTGAGACCCGGTGCTGACGCGTAGCCCGCATCGTCGCCGTAGCCAATGGTGATCGACGTGTCGGTCACGCCTTGTTGCGTGGCACCCTTGGCGTCGCCCTTACCGCACGGCGACTTCATTGTTCCGAAGTCGGTCGCGGAGGCTGCCTTCGTGGTGGAGGAACCGCCGGATGAATCCGAGCGACTGCTTCCACATGCCACTGCGAAAATGCTGAGCACGGCGACAAGCGCCACCGCCAGCACTGCGCCGCGAGAGCGACGCGATGGTCGGCTCGTCACCGACACTGCTTCATTGCCTTTCGACACTGAGTTCCCCCTTGTAGATGTCTGTGAACCCGACCGAAGTCGGTTGCCCCCTTGGCGAGCCAAGCGAACGACGCACGAACTCGACGTGGCCCGAAACGGACCAACCCCCAGTTCGTGATTCCCCCGGCCCCCACGGGTGTGACGACCGACACGGACGCTACTGTCCCAATTTGGAAGTCACAAGCGTCCTGCCCCGAAATAGCTCGGGTCGGTGCGATCGCGGGCTCCAAGGGTGAAATCGGCCTCCCATTGGAAGGTGGCGGCGGGGTCGAAGGGCACCGTGTAGTTCCAGTCGAAGGCGCACACCCGCTTGGCGATCTTCCACTCCCCTGATCGGCGTTCGAAGCGATCGATGTAGCGAAGGCCCATGACCATGTCGGTGGCGGTTCCATCCTCACCAGGGCGACTCACGTGATGGGCAACGCAATACGTATCGACATTCGCCGAGTCGCCATCGAGGCGAATATGCGGAAGGGCAATGAAATGTGTTGTCGCCGCGAAATGGGGAAGCACCGCACACACCCAATCGGCGAACTCGTCGCCCGATCCACGAAACGAGTTGTGATCGTCGAAGCCATCGGGGTGGTAGCACGACGCCATCAATTCCCGATCAAGGCGATCGGTTCCGCGAGCGAGTTTCTGGATCACGTCGGTGATTTCGGCGCGAGCGATGAGGTCATCAATTGTCGGCATGCGCGCAGTCTCGCGAATGTTGCCGTGTTGTGCTCAGGCTTGTTCGAGTTCCGGCCATTCGCCGGGGTGGGGCCTCTTCCGACTCAAGATCGGGCAAGAACGTGAACGCTGCGATGGAGCCAGCGAGCGCAACACCTGCACAGACGAAACATCCAAGATGCATTCCCTGCATAAATGCATCAGATGCGGAGCTGCGGAAGAGTTCTTGCACTTCTGCCGGCGCGCGCGACGCAACAACAATCGCTGCCGCCATTGATGCTTTCGCAGCAGCAACGGCGTCTGCCGGAACTTGCGGGAACTTTGCCAAGAAGTCGCCAATCTTTGGTGCGTACACCGAAGCGAAGACACTGCCAACAACAGCGACGCCAAGTGTTCCTCCGACTTCGCGAGTGGTGTCATTCACCGCGGCACCAGCACCGGCTTTCTCTTTCGGCAATGACGACATCACTGCGGCAGTTGACGGCGAGGTGACAAGACCGAGTCCTGTTGCGATAAACGCCATCGAGATAATGACTGGACCGAAGTACGCAGTATCGGCGTTGCAAAAGCCAATGATGATGAAACCGATCATCATCGTGAGAAGTCCCGTGCCGACAACGCGGCGCGGACCAAAGCGCAATGCCAAACGAGCCGCGTTGGGAGCGGTGATGCCAGCGAAGATCGCGAACGGAAGCGTGTGCAAACCGGCCGAAAGCGTGGAATAGCCGCGCACGAACTGGAAGTACTGCGTGACGATGAAGATGAAACCGAACAATGTGAAAAAGGCAATCGAAATTGAACCCGCGGCCGCACTGAACCTTGCAATGCGAAACACTCGGACATCGAGCAGCGGATGTTCCCGGGTTCGTTCCCAGAAGACAAACGCAGCCAACAACACTGCAGCACCGACGAAACCGGCAATTGTCGACGGCGAATTCCAACCCCACCGCGGACCTTCGATCACGGTGTACACGAGCAACCCGACACCGGTGATCGACAGCAGTGTTCCGAGAAGATCAAAGCGACCCGATTCCGGATCGCGAGAAGTCGGAACAATGAACCAACCAGCAATCAGCGCAACCGCAACGATCGGAACGTTGACAAGAAAGACCGAGCCCCACCAAAAGTGTTCGAGCAGGAAACCG
>JALQSZ010000284.1 GCA_023264135.1 Acidimicrobiales bacterium | reverse complement strand
TGCTCTTCATTGCCATGATGCATGAGCAAATCAATGGCGCCTTGGGTAAGAAGTGGTGCCATCGAGAACGCCATGTTCGCCGACGAGATGAATTCCTGCATCACGATGCCAACGAGCCACGGGAATCCGCCACCGTCGTAGACCTCGGGGAACGGCACACCACCCCAACCAGCATCGACATACTGGCGATAGGCGTCGATGAAACCGTCTGGTGTGCGCACGGTGTTCGTAGCGGGTTCGAACACGGAACCAACGGTGTCGCCGATGCGATTCAACGGTGCAATGACTTCGGCAACGAAGCGCGCGTTCTCTTCGAGAACTCCTTTGATGGTGTCGCCGTCGAGAGCGGCATATTCAGGGAGCGCGCACAGCCCGTCAAGATCAACAAGGTGATCGAGGACGTAGTTGACATCGCGCAATGGGGGTCGGTAGTCAGCCATTCCTGCAGGCTAGAGGCCCCCGACCGTGCCATGCTCTGCCCATGAGCGCAGAAAACGTCACACTTTCTTGGCAGGGTCCCGAGGGCATTGTCGCCGTCATCACCATGGACGCGAACGAGAACCGTTTCGACCTCGACGTGGTGCGCCATTGGCACACCCTTATCGACGAAGTGGCCGCCAAAGAGGGTCCGCTTGCGCTCGTCTCGACGGGAAAAGGCAAGTTCTATTCGAACGGCCTCAATCTCGACTGGATGAGTAGTGCCCCAGATCAATCACGCGAATTCCTGCACGAACTGAACCGTTTATGGGGCCGCATTCTTGGACTCGATTGCCACACGACGGCGGCAGTCAACGGCCATTGCTTCGGCGCCGGTGCTCTGCTCACCAGCGCACATGACCGAATCACGATGCGCGCCGATCGCGGCTACTGGTGCATGCCCGAACTAGATCTCGGTTTGCCCGTGAGCGACAAGATGGCCCAGTTGTTGCTCACTCGGCTCCCACGTACAGCGATCGCTCGCGCACTCAACACTGCCCACCGTTTCACTGGTCCCGACGCCTTGGCCGCAGGAATTGCCGACGAAATCCTCCCAGAGGACGAACTTCTGGCCGCCACCGTCGCCCATTCTGCGAGTTTGGCCACCAAATCGCGAGAGACCATCGCCATTCACAAACAAATGCTTTTCGGCGACACCATTCGCGCACTCACCGGCGCCAACTAGGTTCTCGCGTCATGACCGATCATCGCGGAGCTATCGAAAATCTTCTCTACACCTACGCCGAGTCCATCGACGCGGGTGACTACGAAGCCATCGGCGCCTTGTTCGCTCACGGCGCGATTACCGATGCTGAGGGCAATCCCATCGCCGTTGGAGCTCAGGCCGTCACCTCGCTCTACACCGCAACCACTCGCAAGTACGAGGACGGAACACCACGCTCGCATCACGTCACTACCAATCTGCTCATCGAGATTGCCGACGATGAAAACTCAGCGGTGTGTCGCTCACGATTCACGGTGTTTCAACAAACCGATGAACTCCCATTGCAACCGATCATCGCTGGTGCGTATACCGATTCATTCGAACGCGTTGACGGCACGTGGCGTTTCGTTGAACGTCGCATGCGCCCAACGTTGTACGGAGATCTTTCAAAACATCTCCTGATCGAAACCATGCAGAACCCGAGCTGAACGGAAACACCATGAGCGATCTGTTCGATATTTCGGGAAAGACTGCCCTCGTCACCGGCGGAAGCCGCGGTATCGGCCTGATGATTGCCAGCGGCTTCATCGAAGCGGGCGCGAAGGTTGCGATTTCTTCACGTAAGGCCGACGTGTGCGATGCAGTCGCTGCCGAACTTGGCCCCAACTGCGTTTCGTTCCCGGCCGACCTCTCCACCGAAGCCGAATGTCTTCGCCTCGCTCGCGAAGTTGGTGAATGGTGCGACGGTTCGCTCAACATTCTCGTCAACAACGCCGGCGCAACCTGGGGTGCACCCTTCGATGAGTTCGACGACGCCGCATGGGACAAAGTTCTCAACATCAATGTCAAAGGCGTGTTTCAACTCACACGTTTTCTTCACGCAGAACTCATTGCGGGCGCTTCAGCCCCAGATCCAGCACGCGTGATCAACATCGGTTCGGTCGACGGCATTCACGTCCCGATGCTCGAGACGTATTCGTATTCCGCTTCGAAAGCTGCAGTGCACCAACTCACGCGTGTGCTCGCGAAACGTCTTGCCGGAGAACACATCACGGTGAATGCGATCGCACCGGGCCCATTCGAATCGAAGATGATGGCTGCGACGCTTGAGAACTTTGGCGATTCCATCAAAGCGTCAGTGCCACTTCATCGAATCGGCGAACCCTCCGACATGGCTGGCACCGCGATCTTCTTGTCGTCAAAGGCAGGCGCCTACATCACCGGCGCAGTGATTCCCGTCGACGGCGGACTTCTGCTCTAAACCACTCGACGGTCTGACCGCCTGATCACTTAGGTCAGGAAAATGAAC
>JALQSZ010000283.1 GCA_023264135.1 Acidimicrobiales bacterium | reverse complement strand
GGATCAGGGCGAGGCGATGGTGGCCGGAAGACGTGACCTTCGACGATGCAGCGGCTCGCGCTGGCGCACTCGCGCTTGAGCAAGCTGGTGTTGCTCCTGGTGAAGTCGATCTCCTGATTTCAACTTCGGTGTGCAAGCACCATCTCGAACCCAGCATTGCGTGCGCGGTGCATAACCGCTTGGGCCTTTCGCCGAACGCGATGAACTTCGACCTCGGGAATGCATGTCTTGGTTTCATCAACGCAATGACGATTGCTTCATCGATGATCGACTCGGGTCAGGTGAACGTTGTCCTTATTGTTGATGGCGAGGGAAGTCGCCAGCCTCAAACGCAAACCATTGCGCGACTTCAAGATTCATCGTCGACGCTCGGCGACGTCTTTGATCAATTCGCTTCACTCACACTTGGCTCAGGTGCTGCGGCAATGGTGATGGGTGGACCTCGGACGGGCTCACACCAATTTCTCGGCGGTGTAACCCGAGCTGCAACGAAATTTCACGATCTCTGTGTTGGTGACCTTGATGAGATGCGTACCGATACTGCGGCGTTGTTGGAATCAGGTCTTGATCTCGCCGAAGTGACGTTTAACGACGCGCTCTCTGAGGGATGGCAATGGTCCGATTGCGACACGTACATCCTTCATCAGGTGTCAGCGGTGCATACGTCGAAACTCTGTGAGTTGTTGTCCATCGACACTGCGCGTGTTCCGCTTACCTATCCCGAATTCGGAAACATCGGGCCGGCTGCAGTTCCGTACACGCTTTCTGTGGTCTCCGAGAGTTTGACCACTGGAGATCGCGTGCTCCTTATGGGAATCGGTTCGGGCCTCAATTGTTCGGTCGCCGAACTCGTTTGGTAGCCGGCGTTGACGCTTCAGACGCCATCGGATGCTGACTGGAAGCGATGGGGAATCGATCCTCGCTGGCATCGCACAGTTCGTATCGAACAGCCGGGTGAGCCAGATGTCGAATGGAGCATTCTCGATACTGGCGAAGGGTCACGCGGAACAATTGTCTGCGTTCATGGAAATCCCACGTGGGGCTATCTCTGGAAAGAGTTCCTTGCAACGCTGAGACCTGAATGGCGCGTTATCGCGATTGACCAAACCGGAATGGGTTGGTCGGAACGTTCGGCGCCGCGCAACCTTTCGCAACGCGTTGCTGAACTTGTTGCGTTCTGTGAACAGCACACGTCTGGATCGATTGTTCTCGCCGCTCACGATTGGGGTGGCCCGGTTGCGCTCGGCGCAATCTCGTCGCTTGACGTTGAAGCCGTGATTCTTGGCAATACCGGTGTGGGAGTGCCGAAGCGAGCTTCGGTTCCGCCACTTATTGCGACTGCTCGGCGGTTCGTTGATCTCGTCTGTCGTCGGACTTCGCTCTTTGTCGATGGCACAGCGGCCATGACGAAGAAGGAACATCGGAACGCGTTGCGCGCCCCGTATCGATCGGCTGATCGCCGCGCCGCGGTCGCAACGTTTGTTGCCGACATTCCGCTCACTGAAACTGATGAGTCATGGGATGCATTGCAAGTTTCGGCGGGAAACCTTGGCGAACTGAGTGTGCCGCTTCTGCTTGTGTGGGGCGGTCGCGACCCGGTGTTCCACGATCGGTTCCTCGCCGATCTTCTCGAGCGCGCACCACATGCCGACGTTCACCGCTTTCCCGAAGCTGCGCATTTAGTTCCTCTCGATGTGCCCATGGCAACGGTGGCCAAGGAATGGCTCGACAGCATTGGTGCTTTGAGTGCACAACAACTTGCACCGTCTGAAACCTCTTCTGAGGAGCAGAACGAGACCTTCGTTCCGATCACCGATCAACTTCGAGTTCGCTCAAATGATCTTCGACCTGCGTTCACTGATGCGACAGGTTCGCTGTCGTGGCAGTCGCTTGCGGAGCAGTCCGCGTCGATCGCTCGTCTCCTTGTGGAACAAGGAATGAACGTTGGTGATCGCGTTGCGATGCTGGTTCCTCCCGGTGCTGAACTGTTGGCTGCGTCATACGGCGTATGGCGTGCCGGTGGCGTTTTGGTCGTTGCCGACAGCGGGCTCGGAGCGAAAGGGCTGCGCTCGGTTCTGCGCGGAGCGAACGTGAAGTGGGTGGTCGGCACGCCAAAGACGCTTGTTGCGGCGAAGGTGTTCGGCTTCACCCCCGGTGCGCGCGCGGTGTGCACCACTCGATTCTCGGGCGCGATCAGCGTTCAGGCACATCGAGCATCTTCGACTATGGAGCTTCCTGAACTTCGCCCGACGATGGCTGCTGCTGTTGTTCACACCTCAGGCTCGACTGGTCCTGCGAAGCCTGTTCGCTATACCCACGGCGCATTGGCCGCACAGCGCGACGTCATTCGATCCTCCTTTGATATGTCCCAAGAACGCGGTTTCATCACGTCGTTCGCTCCGTTTATTTTGCTCGGACCTGCGCTCGGCATGTCTTGCGTGCTGCCCGCTATC
>JALQSZ010000282.1 GCA_023264135.1 Acidimicrobiales bacterium | reverse complement strand
GATGAAGGCGTCGAAGGCGAAGCGGAACTTTCCGTGATGTTCGTTGATGAAGAAACCATCGGAGATCTCAACAAACGATTTATGGATTCCGAAGGACCGACCGATGTGTTGTCGTTCCCGATCGATGGCGATCCCAATGAGCCTGGTCGTTGGCCCGATGCTGGTGGTCCTAGACCCGATCGCATCGAGAGCGACCCCGAGGATCTTCCACTGTTGTTAGGCGATGTCGTGATCTGTCCAATGGTCGCGGAACGAAATGCGCCGACACATGCGGGTTCATTCGATGACGAAGTCGCATTGCTTGTTGTGCACGGAATTTTGCATCTTCTTGGTATGGATCATGCCGAAGATGCAGAACGCATCGAGATGCAGTCGCGGGAGCGAGAGTTGTTAGCAGCGCACTACGGCCCGCTTGCTGCTGATCCTTGGGCGTGAAGGTGTTGGCATACGAATTCTCCACTCTTGATTTGTGGCTGATAGCCGCAATCGTGGTGTTATTGCTGGTCTCGACCCTGCTCGCCGCTGCAGAGACGGCGTTGACTCGGATGACGGTCTCGGCGGCACAATCCGATGTCGATCGTGGCTATTTCGGCGCCGAAAAAGTCCTCGCACTCGTGAGTCGTCCTGAAGAGTTTCTCAACGTCGTGTTGTTGGTCGTTCTTGTCTGCCAACTTGTTCAGGCGACATTCGTTGGTCTTGTGACCGAGCATGCATTCGGCGCATGGGGCGTTGCCGCGGGCATGTTCATCAACATCATCGTCGTCTTCGTAGTGGCCGAAGCGATTCCCAAAACATGGGCGATTCAGCACACGAATCGTGCCGCTCGACTATCGGCGCCGATTATCTGGCCGATGGTGCAGTTCTTGCCCCTGCGTCTTCTTGCGCGTGGTCTCATTGGACTGACCAACATCATTCTCCCCGGTAAGGGACTCAAGGCGGGTCCGTTCGTCTCCGAAGAAGAGATCCTTGCGCTCGCTGATCAAGCGGTGTCGGCCGACATTCTCGAAGAAGAAGAACGAGAACTCATCGAGCAGGTGATCGAATTCGGGGACACGATTTGTCGCGAGGTCATGGTGCCTCGGCCCGACATGCTTGCGATGGCCGATTCGCTTTCAGTCGCTGAGGTACTCGATGCAGCGCTTGCCGCTGGGCGAAGTCGCGTTCCCGTCTACGGCGAGGGAATCGATGACATCACCGGCATTGCGTATGTGAAAGACCTCGTGAGGGCCTCGCGTACTGGTCGGGATGGTGTCGCAGTGTCGCGATTCTCCCGACGTTCTTATTTCGTTCCCGAGACGAAACGGATTTCCGAATTGCTGTCGGAAATGAAAGTGCGCAAGGCGCATATGGCAATCGTGATTGATGAATACGGCGGCACTGCCGGACTGGTGACGCTTGAAGACCTCATTGAAGAGCTCGTTGGTGAGATCGTCGACGAATTCGATCACGAAGACGCAATGGTCGAACGCCTCCCCGGTGGTGATTTGCGTGTGCAAGCGCGCATGTCGATCGATGAAGTGAGCTCGCTCTTGGGTGTCGATCTCCCCGAAGGCGATTGGGACACAATCGGTGGTCTTATGTTTCACCTGCTCGGTCACGTACCGTTCGAGGGTGAAAGCGCAACCGAAGGCGAATTCCGTCTTCGAGCTGAACAGGTGAAGGGACGTCGAATTGGCATGGTGAGGATCGAGCGGTTGCCCCAGTGAAATCTGGTTTCGTCTCTATTGTCGGCCGACCAAATGTGGGCAAGTCGACACTTCTCAATGCCATCCTCGGCCAAAAGGTCGCCATTACGTCTGACAAGCCGCAAACAACGCGGACGCAGATCCGCGGTGTGTTGAATCGACCCGATACACAGATCGTCTTTGTCGACACGCCTGGTATCCACCGTCCTCGCACGCTGTTGGGCGAACGACTGAATAAGTCCGCATCGGAAATGACCAGTGGCGTCGATGTCGTGTGCCTTGTTGTCGACGCGACGGCTCCGATCGGTCCAGGCGATCGATTTGTGGCCGAAAAGGTTCCTTCGAACGCAATTGTGGTGGTGAACAAAACCGATCTCGCATCGCCAGACGATGTACTCGCTCAGTTGGCTCGAGCCGCAGAACAAATCGATGTCTCTGCGTACTTCCCGGTGTCGGCAGTTACGGGCAAGGGCGTCGACAAATTGGTTGCGGAAATTATCTCGCGCCTTCCCGAGGGCCCGCTTTGGTATCCCGACGACATGGTGACCGACGTGCCCGAAGCATTTTGGGTGGCCGAACTTGTTCGTGAACAACTTCTTGCGGTGACGAATGATGAACTTCCGCATTCGATTGCAACACGTGTTGTCGAATGGGAATGGCCGCGAATCCGTTGCGAAATTTTGGTGGAGCGCGAATCGCAAAAGGGAATCGTGATCGGCCACAAAGGTTCCGTGCTCAAGAAGGTCGGAATGGCCGTACGTGAGCAACTCCCCGAAGGTGCGTATCT
>JALQSZ010000281.1 GCA_023264135.1 Acidimicrobiales bacterium | reverse complement strand
TTGATTACGACAATCGCGGACGATTGCTTGATCACACACTTGAGGTGTGCCAGTTGTTGTGGCGCGAACGTGTGGCCACCTACAGCTCGCCAGAGTTGTCATTCGAAAAGATCCACCAGATGCCCAAGCCACGTCAGGCCGGCGGGGTTCCGATCTGGATCAGCGGAACAATCAACGCTCGCGTGATTCGACGTATGGCCGCGTTTGGTTCGGGTTGGATTCCGTGGGGCCCCGACGGCGCTGATCTTCCCAATGCCATTCCGAAACTGCGCGCCGCAGTGGAAAAGGCCGGTGGCGATCCTTCGTTCCAGGTGCAAGGTCACGCCGCTGCCGTGCGCGATGGCGACGGAAACCTTGACCTTGTTGCAACGATGGCGGCGTCACGCCCAATGGTGGAAGCAGGTGTGACCGATCTTCGCGTCACGGTGAATCATCCCGAGCAGTACGAAGAAGCGCTCGAGGTGTACTCCGAAGTGGTTCGTGCCGCCCGCAACGAATTCGGCTGACCTTTCACGATGTAGGAGCATCATGGAGCCTCAATCACCATCGCCTCGTTCAAACCGACGCATCGTCTTTGTTGTTCTAGCGATACTTGCTGTGCTCATCGTGGTGCTATTGATTTTGCTTTTGCGGCCCAAGAAATCGAACTCATCAGCACCTGACACCACGACAACGGTTTCGACCATTGCGCCGACAACAACTGCACCGCCAAATTCGCAGACGTTGCCAATTATGGGGTATCGATTTTTTTCAGGTGGGACGCGAGTCGGCTACACAACTTCTGGTTCAACGTGTGTTGGGACAGGCAGTTTCGCAGGAGCAACTGAAGGTGCGCCTGTCATTATTCGTGGTGCTGACGGCACGGAACTTGCGCGCACCAAACTCGCTGCCGGAGTGGTGGGTCCAGCAGGCTGCACGTTCAATACGGTGGGCCCAGTAGTGGTCACGAAATCTGAGGCGTACAAGATCGAATTCCCTGGTGTCCCTGCTATTGGCCCGATTCCCATCACGTTCATCGAAGACGCGGCAGCGAAGGGCGATCCGCTCTTTGGCGTGAAGGACGGCTAGGGAAAGAACAGCGCAGTACCGGTGGTGTTGAAGAACGCGTTCCGTGACGCGGCATCAAACGCGCGCGTCGCGTGGCGTGCGAGTGTCAATTTGCCGGCGTAGTCATGTCGTTGATCTTGAGGATGATCTGAACCCCAACACAAACGATCGACTCCGAATGCATCGGCGAGGCGTTCAGTCAGTGGCGCTGGATCGCCATCATCGCGTTCGGCAGCCTCGAGCACATACGAGGACACCTTTAAATGAATCGATGGAATGTCGCGAAGCGCAAACAACATTGCGTCGCCGTCGCCATCGACCATGTCGGTAAAACCGCAATGATCGACTGCGACCTGCGTATTTGGCTGGGCTTCGGCGAGTGCTCGAAGATGAACAAACTCATTGGCGAACACCGTCGGAACAATCACGAGGTTGTGTTCGGCGGCGTACTCCCATACCGCTGCGGCCCGACCATCGGTCAACCACGTGGTCTCGACTCCGCCCACACCGAACAAACGCACTCCGGCAATTCGGACACCGCTCGGTGGCGACTCGCAGAGTGCAACAAGGTCGGCGGCGGGGTCTGAGCCAGACATATCGATTGCGGCAACAAATGCTGCGCGTTCGGAATGGGCTGCAGCCGACGCTGCTGCATAAGAACAGTCGTAGCCGTACGCTGCGATTGCTTGAACGAACACGACACGATCGACACCGTTCGCGTCGAGCTCAACGAGGAGTTCTTCGGCAGTCCCTCCGGCATTCCACCACTCACGGGTGAGATCCGACGACGCCGGCGGGAACTTCGAATCGCGTCCTGCGGCAACGTGAGTATGCGTGTCGACGATTGCCACGACAGAAGCGTTGGTGCGACGGGAATCAGGCCGAACGAAGTTCGGCGTAATCGAAGAAGGCGCGCAAGCTTGTGAACTTTGTGCCTTCGTCATTCAGCACGATGTGATCAACGATGCGCGGGAGTTCCATCTTCTGGTCACCCATCATCATGTCGACACGGAAGAAGGCCAATACCTCGTTCCCAACAACGATTGGCGGCGCAGCAACCGAGAGGGTGATGTCGGCAATGTTGTCGTCGAAAAACTTGCCGATGGCTTCGCGACCAACATTGACCGGTGCGCCGACGGGATCTTCCTGACGAGCGTCGTCGGTAAAGCAGTCGAGCCAGGCCTCGCGCTCCTGATTTGTCATAGCGGCGCAGTACCGCTCAAGAAGGGGAAGCACTTCAGCGCTGGTAGGCATGGGAACTCCTCGAAGTTGTGAGAGGTGGCCGATCCTTCGAACAGGCAACGGCGGACTGCAATAGGGTCACGAACGTTACGTCGTCAGGGGGCGACGCGCCCGAACGTGAGGTCTGAGGCCGAGGTGGACAGCTACACACCAGAATTCGTCGACATCGCCGACGAGTCACCCGAAG
>JALQSZ010000280.1 GCA_023264135.1 Acidimicrobiales bacterium | reverse complement strand
AGGTATCGACCATCACGGTGACGACACGCTCAAGTTCAGTTCGTTCTGAAGAGCCAGCGATCTTGGTGACCCAATCGGCCACGTGCATGTCGGCCAACACTGCGTCGGTCAGATCGGCGACGGTGACCCATTCACGTTCGGGCCCGGAGAGCGCATCGATCGTCCAAGTAATGCGAACGAACGGTCCGTGCGGGTCTTGATCGCCGGTGCGGTCGACGATGCCGAAGCCCGTATTTATAAAGGTCACATTGCTGGCATGGAGATTGGTGATGAAGAGCTTGGCGAATTCGCTGAGATCTTCGAATGCCACCTGCCCCTCGAAGTAGGCCTGAATTTCATCCATGACTTCCCCTTTCGTGTTGGTGCCTTCACTAGGGAAACGCACAAATGGGGAAGGGGTGTGTTCTAGTTTTTAGCGTGAGTTCTGTGCGATTGCTCGATGCCCTCTCGAAGGTCATCGACCGTGGTTTCTTCCCGCTTTGCGACCTCTTTGAGAAGAAATCTGAATTCGCGTTCCAGTTGCTTGCCGAGTTCTTGAGGAAGATTCACTACTACACCGTCTCCATCAACGTTTACGACAGTGTTCTTGTCGAGAATCGCTTTGAGGAACTCCGTGAGCTTTCCGTAGTACCAAAGTTGGCCGTCACGACCGGAGTCTTTGTTGAAGATCTCCCAGACTTTTGGGCCAATTCGGCGGTAGTCGGCGCGGATGCTGCGGATGTTGTCGAGCTTGTCGGCGGCGGAAATCAGTGCAACCTCAACGTCTTCCGACTTCACCTTGTTGACGTAGGCAACCTTACGTTCCCACCAAGGATCCTTCTTGTCTTTTGAGTCGGTGAGCGAGTCGGAGAGGTTTTCGACGAGTTTGGCGATCGCCGACCCAAAATCCATCTCGATGCGATTGAGTGCAGCGTGGCCACCGGAATCCTCGGCGACATCGTGAAGCACGGCAGCGGTTGCCTGTTCCTCGCTTCCGCCATAAGCGAGAACGATTGCAACGACGCCAAGTGTGTGTGCGAGGTAGGGAACGCCACTTCCCTTTCGACCCTCTGTTCCTTGGAGATCAATCACCCAAGAGATCGCCTTGTTGAATCGGTCGCCGAGCACCACATTTGGTTGATCCGCCATGTCATTCCTTCCGCCTTCGAAGAAATGACCGTACACATTTTTGAGAGTTCGTGCGTTTCCTTCTTCTGGCCTTCGGGTCATGAATGAGAGAAGCGCAGATGGAGTTCGAAGACGAACAGTGGATGGATTTCATGGACCCCGAAAATTTGGGTCGAACCGATGGCAAGCAGGCGTTTGTCGCGGTGTGGCGCGACCACTTTTGGGGCCATGAAATTGACGGCTTCACGTATGCACTGACGATGGAGGACGCCATTGAACAAGTGCGTGGGCACGAGGCCGAGGGTCTACCCATTCACTCACTGCAACGTGACGACGAGATCGTCGACGGATTGTCCGGCGGCTTCACCGTGCGAGCGGCGCGGATCCTGCTCGATGTCGATGGCATCCTCGTTGAGGAAACCATCCCGGCTCTGACGGCATCGATGGCTGTCGATTTGGCCCGAGACATGTTCGAGCCCCACTGCACGGTGATCGCCCTCCAGGAGGGTGGCGAATCGATGGTCCTTGTGGATGCGGAGGTGTTTCCCGACTGGTCGGACATCCCGTTGGGCTGGGAACGAGTGCTCAATCGGTGAGGCCTGTGCACATTTTGAAGTGTTTCGTGCGTTTACCTACTACGAACAACAGCGGCGGAAAGGCAGCAACATGAATTACCCCATCTATTTCGACGACTCCTATGTGGTGTCGGGCGGCGGACTTGAGACTGTGCGAAAGGCAGACGAGGTCGCCAGGCGCATCATGGATCAATTCCCTGAGATCAAGTTGGTGAGCCCAGAGCCGGCGACCGAGGAGCAGCTGCTCCTTGCTCACACAGCGGACTACGTCGAGGCAATTCTCACTGGAGATCCTTACGACATCGCATCGGCAGCACTTGGCGAGTGGTCCGAGGAAGTTGTTGCATCGGTTCTTGCGTCGACCGGTGGTGTGATTGCGGCTGCACTTACGGCACTCGAGTCGGGGAAAGCCGGATCGTTGTCGTCGGGACTTCATCACGCGAAGGCCAACCATGGCGCAGGGTTCTGCACGATCAACGGTCTGGCGATCGCCGCATTGATCGCGTTGGATAACGGTGCGAAGTCGATCGGCATTCTTGATGTTGATGCGCACTGTGGCGGCGGAACATTCGACATTGTTGGAGACAACCCGTTCATTCGAGTTGGTGACGTCTCGACAAATGGATATGACGCATGGCGATCAGGCCAGGAACGACACAAGTTGGAGATCACGACTGATCCCGACACGTATTTGGATGTCGTAGCAGAAATGCTCGAGCACATCGGTCGAGTTGATTTGTTGTTGCTGAACGCGGGCATGGATCCGGCGGAAGGCGGTTCGACTGGTTCGACTCGTGGGTTCACGTCGGAGTTGCTCGAGCAGCGTGAA
>JALQSZ010000027.1:6756-11772 GCA_023264135.1 Acidimicrobiales bacterium | reverse complement strand
GTACCAACCACGAAGACCGAGCATGCGGGCTTTGAGTCCGGGAGCAAGAAGCGTCTTGAGCCAGGTTTGTCCGGTTTTGAAGTCTTTTCCGGCGATCGGCACGTTCTCGCGCGCTGCGAGTTCGCGCATGCACGGAAGGTCGACCGAAAGGTTCGGTGCACCGTTGGCGAACGGCACATGCGACATCAACGCGGCGTAGGCGTAGATCTGGCTGGGAGAGATGTTCTCGTCGTTGTTGCGAAGGCCTTCTTCAAATGACTCGATGGTCATGTGCACCGCGCTGGCCTCTTGGTAGGCCTCGGTTGAACCGCACCACACCATGACGAGGCGGTCGCAGTTGTTTTCGGTGCGGAAGTTTTCGATGTCAGCGATGAGCGCTTCGGCCTGCGCCATCTTGTCGGTGACGTTCTTGATGCGCGTTCCATCGAGACGCTTGACCCAGCGCTGATCGAAGACAGCGTCCATCGCGACGACGCCTTCGAGTTCGGCCGAGATGGGACCGAGGTCGCGGTCTTCAAGCACACCAGCAGTGCGGGCGGCCTCGAGGGCATTGGGGCTGATCGGATCCCAACCGCCGAAGACAAGATCGCCGAGGTCGGCCAGCGGCACGAACTCACGAATGAGCGGGTTGCGGTTCTCTTCCCGCTTACCCAGACGGATATGGGCGAGCTGGCTCAACGAGCCGACGGGGACCGAATGGCCGTTGCGGGCGGAGATGACGCCGGCAATGAAGGTGGAGGCGACGGCGCCCATACCGGGGGTAAGAACCCCGAGGCGGCCGGTGGCGGGAGCAATGTTTACGGGTTGGTTCATGGGCCAAAGGGTAGGTGAGTCTTGACAGTTCCGAAGTTCACTACAGAAAGACTTAACAGTAAGGTGCTGGGATGGCGAGCCCGAACCGACCTTCCCCCGTCGAGGGACCGCTGCTCAATCTCACCGTGCAGCAGTTGGCCTATTTGGTGGCGGTGGCGGAGTACGAAACCTTCTCGGAGGCAGCGACCTCTCTCGGCGTCACGACCTCAGCACTCTCTCAAGGCCTGGCCGAACTTGAACGTCGACTTGGACTTCCGCTGTTCGAACGTCAAGGTCGACGGCAGCTCCTTCGCGATGAAACCCATGACGTGCTGGCCTATGCACAACGTGTCGTTGCTGACACCCGAGACCTTGGTCGATGGGTCGCGTCGGCAAAGCATGGTGGAGTTGGTCGGGTTCGTGTGGGAATGATCGACGCCGCAGCAGTGCATCACCTGCATGACCAGATGACCTCGTTTCGTGCGAACCATGTAGAAGTTGATCTTCGTCTTGTTGTCGCTCCTTCTGGTGAATTACTCGATCAAGTGCGGAGGGGTGATCTCGACCTCGCGGTGATCGTTGATCCGGAAAACGTTGATGGTCTTGAGGTGACTCCGGTTGTGACCGAATCGCTTGTTGTCGTTCCACCCACCGGTCACGAAGTTGGCGTGCCATCAACTTGGGGACCTTGGGTGTTGTTCCCACGCGGTTCGCGAACTCGAGAGTTAATTGAACGCGCGCTTGTTGCACGCGGTGCGACGGTGGATGTTGTTGCCGAATCGCACCAGCCCGATGTCTTGCGGGAAATGACTCGGCTCGGAATGGGATGGACGGTGTTGCCCGATTCACAATCGGGACGGAAACGAAGTGACGACGAAATCGTGGTGGCGGAACGTCATCTTGTTCTTGTTCGACCATCGGCACGAAGCGCGAATCCCGCTGCTGATCAGTTTGCGCAGGCGTTAGTGGACTGACCGTTTCCACCGACTTCGGTCTGATGGCGACCGACACCTAGCATTGCGGAACTCGGATCGACCGGGTGTTGGAGGAAAGACATGTTTCTCGGTGAGGATCTGCTGCCGTGGTTGGTGTTGGCCATCGGTGGCGCGCTCGCGGTTGGAACTGTTCTGGCGCTCGTCCGTCCGCCGAAGGAACACGAAAAAGGCGATCTCACTCGGCCGCCCCTCGCTCGTAGCGTTGTCATGATCGCGCTTGGCACGATTGCTGCGATCTGGGGCCTTGCGTCGTTGCTCACGTGAACTGACGATCAATGGCGACGACTGAACTCTCCGTATTGACACTGCAGTGCCCTGATCAGCCGGGGATTGTTGCTGCCGTTGCGAACCTCATCGCCGAAGTGGGCGGGAATATCGCCAACGCTGATCAGCACACCGATCGCGATTCTTCGGTGTTTCTGCAGCGAATCGAAATTGATGGCGCTGTCGATTGGGTGGCGTTTGAACTCGGACTTGGCGAACTCATTGAACGTTTTTCAATGCAACACACATTGCATCGACCGGGTACTCGCGACCGAGTCGTCATCGCGTGTTCGGCCGAGCTGTATTGCGCAGCTGATCTGCTGACTCGAGTCTCGCTTGGTGAACTCGATGTCGATGTAGTTGCAATCGTTTCTGACAAACCAGCTGCGGGCGAACTTGCGGCGCAATTTGGCGTGCCGTTCCGTTTGGTTGACGGAGGCCTTGCTGGCGATGCACGCGCAGCGCAGGAATCGGCGTTTGCCGCGGTTCTTGATGAACTTGCACCCGACCTTGTGGTGCTCGCCCGCTACATGCGCATTCTTCCTGAGTCGATTACGCAGCGTTGGAATGGTCGGATGATCAATATTCATCATTCGTTCCTGCCCGCATTCGCTGGTGCCAAGCCATACCACCGAGCACATCAACGCGGCGTGAAGTTGATCGGTGCAACTGCGCACTACGTCACCGCGGAACTTGATGCTGGGCCGATCATTGCCCAAGGGATCACGCCGGTGAGCCATCGCGACGAAGTCGAAGACCTTGTTCGTAAGGGTCGCGATGTAGAGCGCACAACACTCGCCAATGCGGTGCGGCTGCATTTGGAACACCGCGTCTTGGTGTGGGACAACCGCACCTGTGTGTTTGCCTAGTCACTGCATAACTGCCTTTTGAGTTTCGCGTGCAGCGATGCACCTGGCATGGTCGAATGTGACGAGTCTTGAGGGGGAGTGGCAATGAGCAACGCGTCGAACTGGATTCCGCCGCTTGATGGAATCCGTGTCATCGAAACCGGAACGGGGATTGCCAGCGGCTACGCGGGCAAATTGTTTCGGGACGCCGGTGCGGAAGTCATCAAGCTCGAACCCGTCGGTGGCGACCCATTGCGTACGTGGTCGGCCACGGGCGCGGAACTCGGCGACCAACCGGGAGCGTTGTATTCGTTTCTGAACGCTGGAAAGCACTCGGTGGTTCGATCCACCGATGACGCTGCGATGCACGACCTACTGGTCTCTGCCGACCTTGTGATTGATGACGGCACGTTCGATGTTGAGGCCTTGCGCCTTGCGGCTTCCCGACTCGTGATTTTGTCGATCACACCGTTTGGACTCACCGGTCCGCTGGCGAATCGACCAGCAACCGACTTCATCGTGCAAGCTGAATGCGGCTCAATCGCTGGTCGCGGTGCTCCTGATCTGCCGCCAGTGCAGGCGGGTGCGCGCACCTCAGAGTGGGGCGCTGGTTTGTACGGCGCGTCGGCGGCACTCGCCGCTGTTCTCGGTGTGCGTGGTGGAGCCGATGGCGTGGTGATCGATGCATCGTGGATGGAAGCGATGATGATCTCCACCAACCTTTTTGCCGATCCGTTGTGGAGTCTTCTCAAAGCGTTGATGGGAATCGATCCGCCGAGTCCTGCCCGCTCAGTGGAAACGCCATCGATTTATCCGAGCGCTGACGGTTGGATTGGGTTCAATACAAACGGTCCGCAACACGCCGAGGCCTTCCTGCATCTGATTGAACGACCCGATCTCGTCGAGGCGGGGTATGTCATGGCCTCGGCTCGAACTGCGAATCGACATGAATTCGATAGTTGGGTGCGCGACTACACAACAAAGCACACGAGTGCCGAGATCCTTGAACGTGCGGGAGAACTCCGCGTGCCGACCGTGCGCGTCAATGACGGTCGAACACTTCTCGATGAAGAACATCTCGTGGCCCGCGACTTCTTCGTGAAGTCAGCGGACGGTTCGTTCACGGGTCCGCGACCGCATTATCGAATCCAAAGCGAGCGCCCACCGTTGCCAGATGCGGTGTCAGCCCTCGGCGCCGATACGCCAGCGACTCGAGCAGAACCCGATCTTCCCGCAGTGACTCGCGCTCGTCCGCTTGAAGGTGTGAAAGTTCTTGATGTCACCTGTTGGTGGGCGGGTCCATCGAACACGCAGATACTCGCGGCGATGGGTGCCGATGTGATTCACGTCGAGTCCATCGCGCATGCCGACCCCATGCGATACGCCGCCGCCGTCATGTTCTTAGATCGAGATCAGTGGTGGGAGCTCAGTTCGTTCTACTTGGGAATTAACACCAACAAACGCGGCATCACTCTTGATCTCAACAATTCCGAAGGCGTTGCGTTGGCTGAACGTCTTGTTGAATGGGCCGACATCGTGGTCGAGAACTACACGCCTCGAGTCATGCCGAAGTTTGGTTTGGGTTGGGAACGCATTCATGAATTGAATCCGCGTGCCGTGATGGTTCGGCAACCGGCATTTGGTCTTGATGGTCCGTGGGCTGATCGAGTGGGGTTCGCTCAAAACATGGAACAAATGGCCGGTATGGCGTATCTCACCGGCCATCGCGACCAAGAACCTCTGGTTCCTCGTGGACCAGGAGATCCACTCGGCGGCGCGCACGCGGCGTTCGCAACACTTGCCGCGTTGGCTCGTCGAGATGCAACTGGCGAAGGTGTGCTGGTGGAAGTTCCGCTCATCGAAGGTTCGCTCAACATCACTGCCGAACCAGTGGTGGAGTTCACCGCCTACGGCCGACTCATGGAACGCGATGGGAATCGCTCCGCTCATGCTGCGCCGCAAGGGTTGTACTCGTGCAGAGGCGACGAACAGTGGTTGGCCATTTCCGTCGCGACCGATGAGCAATGGCAGTCGCTCGCTTCACTACTTGGCGACGCGGAATCGCGATCGGATGATTCACTTTCCACGTTGGCTGGTCGACGCGCAGCCCACGATCA
>JALQSZ010000027.1:0-6746 GCA_023264135.1 Acidimicrobiales bacterium | reverse complement strand
ATTTGGACGAATGCATCAACGCATGGGCCGCAGAACGTTCTCTCGAAGACGCGCTTGCGTCGTTGATCGCTGCCGGAGTTCCTGCGGCTGCACTCGCCGATCCGCGAACAATTCATACCCATCCGCATTTCGTTGCGCGCCGATTTTTTGAAGACGCTCCGCATCCGGTTGTGGGATCGCTTCCTATTGCAGGCATGCCATTCCGTATGTCCGGTGTCGACCAATGGATTGATGATCCTGCGCCATTGATGGGACAACACAACGATGAAGTACTTGGCGGTCTGCTCGGCCTCGATGAGGCTGAGCGCGCTCGTCTCACCGAAGCGGGCGTCATTGGCACGCGCCCAGTGGGAACCTAACTCGCTCGTACTTTGTGACTTAGAAGCGTCGTTGGAAGACGCCAACGAAATCACGGGCGTCGGGTGTGAGATAGCGGTTTGCGCTCTTGAACGATTCCGGCAGCAACTTGGTGCCTTCAACCGACGACGGATCAAGGAAACGCGTGGTCGCATAGAAGTTGAATGTCGTCCACACCGTGTTGATGTCGAGTTCCATTGCCCGAACACACCCAGCGCGAAGCATGAGTTGTGCGAGCGAAAGTGCACCGAGGCCATCGCCGTAGCCATACACAAGTGCACCATCGGCGGTCACGCCGACTGCCGAGCGCCACGCAAGGATCTTGTTGCCGAAGGTTGCACCCCAGGCGCCATCAGCGTTGTCGCTCAGACCAGGGGCTAGAACACCGGGAGCTGCGGTTCCCGCAGGAACGCCACCGGGATTCGGTGGGCCACCACCGTTGTCGATGATGAGATCAAGGTTTTGGCGAACACCGACAACATCTGGACCCATCTGCGCGTCGCGACCCCACACGCCTACCTGGACACGTCCGTCTGAATAGAAGATGAGTGACGCTGCTCCGTCGCGCAGATTCTCTTTGTATTGGCCGTTGAGGTAGAAGCCGCCACGGTCGTCTTGATTGCGGAAACCAGCGTTAAATGCCGCAACGAGTTCGAGGCGTTGGTCCATCGGAACCTGACCAGCGTTTTCCCATTTGCCACCTGGCTCTTCTGTACCTGGAAACAGCTGGAACTTCAGGAGTTTCGGGTCCATCCATGCCAAACCATCGAGGACGGAGGTGTGGATGGAGTCCGGACGAACCTGAGTTGTGTACATCGCTTGCGCTCCACCGACCATTGGTCCAACGGGAAGCCAAACGCCTTCGTTGGGAACCGGCGTGACGCCTTCGGGAACCTGCACATTTGTGGGCTTGGGAAGATGGGGAGCAACTGCCTTCACCGTTGTGGTTGGGCCTGCTTCTTCAATGTTGATCGCGTCGATGGCGCGGTCGGGCTCGCCACCTTCTTTGGGTTGGTGCTTACTAAGCCACCAGTTTTCAACCGAGTTGAGTACGAAGCCGAGATTGTTGTCGCGCATCCATTCGGCGGCGCGTTCGGTGACAGAAAGATTGTTTGGCGTAACGATCGCACGCGCGAACGAAACCGTCGGAATGAGCAAGATCACAAGGATCACGATCGCGGTGATCTTCAACCATCGCGGTTTGGGCTTTCGCACCTTCTTCTTGCGTTTGCCTTTGGGTGCTCCGGGTGGCTGTGGAAGTTCCGCACCCGACGAAGCATCGTTTGCAGTGGTCGCGGTGGAATCGGGTGTTCCTTCGACCTCGCGCAACAACGCCGTCAGCGGATCAAGTGAGCTTGAACTTTCGGGAGTTCCCGCCGTTCCGTTGGAATCGGAACCGGGAGGAGTTGTTGAAGACATGACTACCGCCGGCGGGGGGTGGAACAACGACGAGGACGAGCCGAGAGCCTACGGCAGGCCATCGCCAATGTCAGGACAGCGAAAGATGGGAGGACTCAGATTTTGCGGGCGTAGATCGCCACAAAGTCACGGGCGTCGTTGCTCAGATAGCGGTTCCCGCTCTTTTCCGCATCGGGCAACAACTTGGTGCCCTTGACCGAGGACGGGTTCCCTGGCGTGGCGGCGCTAGAGAAGTTGAACGTTGTCCATGCAGGGTTGATGTCGAGTTCCATGGCCCGCACGCAACCGGCCCGCAACATCAGATCGGCCAGTGATCGTGCTCCGAGCCCGCCGCCATAGCCGTAGACAAGCGCGCCATCGGCGGTCACGCCAACTGCCGATCGCCACACGAGCACCTTGTTGCCGAGCGTGTCGCCCCATGCACCGTTTTGATTGTTATCAAGACCCTCGGCCGGTTCACCAGGTTCGGCCTTGTCTTTGGGTGAAGGATTGCCACCGGGGAAGGGGAAACCGCCACCGTTATCGATGATGAGATCGAGGTTTTGTCGAACCGCTTCGATGTTGGGACCCATTTCGAAATCGCGACCCCACATGCCGACGCTGGCGACGCCGTCTTTATAGACAACGAGTGATGCAGCGCCATCGCGAAGTGGCTTATAGGTGACGCCATCGAGATAGAAGCCGCCCAACGCGTCTTGCATTCGAAAACCGCCGTTGAACGCGGCGATGAGGTCGAGCCGCTTGTCGAGCGGAATTTGTGCGGGCACGGTTTGTTTGCCTCCCGGTTCTTCGGTGCCGGGATGCACTTCAAACTTCACGACCTTGGGATCCATCCACACCAATCCATCGAGGATCGAGGTGTGGACAGAGTCGGGGCGAACTTGGGTCGTGTACATCGTTTGCGCACCACCAACCTGAGGCCCGATCGGCGCCCACACGCCTTCATTGGCGAGGGGGGTGACGCCTTCAGGCACCGGGACGTTGGCGGGTTTCGGCAAATGCGGAACCGCGGGTGGCGTCGTCGGACCAGTAGCGGCATTTGTGGTTGCGACTTCGATGGCGCGGTCCGGTTCACCACCCGCTTTTGGGCCGTTCTTCGAGAACCACCAAGACTCAACGTTGTTGAGGATGAACCCCATGTTGTTGTCACGCATCCACTCGGCTGCGCGCTCGGTCATCGACAGGGTGTTCGGAGTGAGAACGGCCTTACCTAACGAGAGAACCGGGATGGAAAGAAGCGCGACGATCACGACGATCGTGATCGTCTTCCACGCGGGTCGCGGAGATTTCGGCGTCTTCTTCCGAGGAGGGGCTGGTCGGGTATCGGTCGTCATGAGTACTGCACAGCGGCGGCGGACTCGCCCGGGTGCGGAGAGAGAGTACGGCACCAACCTGCAGTTTTTGGGTCACTTCACGTCACCACCAGCACAGCCGCCACGGTTCTCGGTCACGTCCTACGATCGTGGCCTTCACACTCTTCTTGGGGGCTTTGATGGCGTTTTTTGGGATTCGATTCGACATGCGTATGCCGGCAACGGCGCCGGGTACTCGAGCTGATCGCTATCAGGCCGCAGTGGAAATGGTGGAGTGGGCCGATTCGCTGGGCTTTGTCACCGCAATCCTTTCTGAACATCACGGTTCTGCCGATGGGTACCTCCCTTCGCCACTTCCATTGGCCGCAGCAATGGCGGCGCGTTCGTCGAACATCCGCATTGGTATTTCGGCAATGGTCAGTTCGTTCCACGATCCGATTCGTTTGGCCGAAGACGTTGCAGTGGTCGATCTCATCAGCGGGGGACGTCTCGACCTGACGCTCACCAACGGTTACGTCGGCGCCGAATTCGACATGTTCGGTGTGCCACTTTCGAAGCGGGCTGCTCGCACAACCGAATCTGTCGAAACGCTCAAGAAGGCGTGGACTGGTGAACCGTTTGAATTCCGCGGACGCACCGTGCAGGTATTGCCGACGCCGGTGCAACCGGGCGGTCCGGCGATTTCGCTCGGCGGTTCAGTCGAAGCTGCGGCGCGTCGTGCAGCACGCATTGCCGATGGGTTCATGCCATCGACGCCAGAAATTTGGGAGTTCTATGTCGATGAGTGCGCCAAGTTAGGAAAGCCGGACCCTGGTCCGTACATGGGTGGCGATACCTCGGTGATTCACGTCGCAACAGATGTTGATCAAGGTTGGGAAGAACTTGCGCCGTATGCGATGCACGAAGTGAACGCGTATGGAGATTGGGCCGCAGGCGCCGGCATCGAAGGAGCAACTGGCTTTGTTCGCGTTGACGATTCCGACGCATTGCGAGCCACTGGTCAGTATCGAGTGGTGACCCCCGATGAACTCGTTGCGGAATTGAACGAAAAGGGTCCGTTCGCGTTTTGCATGTTGCACCCACTGGTAGGTGGCCTTCCGCCCGAACTTGCGTGGAAGAGCTTGAAACTGATCGAAACGCAGGTCATTCCGAACTTGTAAGCCGGTGGCGCGTTAGCCGCGCAACCCTTCGACAATCAGCAGCACGCCAAAAATCACAAATGCAACTGCCGCGCCAATACGGATAACGCGTTCGGGTAGACGCGCGCCAAGAACGTGACCAACGCCAATGGCGAGTGCATCGGCAGCAACCATTCCGAGTGTTGAGCCAATCCACGTTCCAAAGAGTCCGTGATCGGTGGCGAGTGTGATCGTGGCGAGCATGGTTTTGTCGCCAAGCTCGGCAAGGAAGAAAGCGATACCGACGGTGAGCAGCACCGAACGTGATCGTTCCTGCTCTGCCTTTGCCGCTTCTTCCTCGGTGAGTTCATCGCCGCGAAGCGTCCATGCCGCAAACCCGAGGAATGCGATGCCCGCAACGATATTGATGATGTGTGTCGGTAACGCAACACCCACGACTGCACCGAGCAACACACTCGCAAGGTGCACGATTGCGGTTGCGATGGTGATCGCGATGAGCACCGTGATGGCGCGGTAACGAGCGGCGAAGGTCATCGCCATCAACTGGCTCTTGTCGCCGAGTTCGGCGATGAAGATGACGCCGAAGCTGATCAAAAACGCGTTCATGTCACCGCCAGTGTGTCAGGCGGCGACACGAACGTTGATTGAACTGATGGAAAGGTCAGACGATTTCGCTGATCTGCATCGTTGGCACGATGGTCGTGTAGTTCACGACATCGGCCTGCACATCGGCGGTGCCGGGTGCGCCGAGCGCAGCGCCGAAGGCGTCCATTGAGTCGAAGGTGAAATGCACGGCGGCTTCGTAGGGACCATCAATGCCCTTATCGATTTCCGCGGACTCGAGTCCCCAGGTCTTGAGCGCAAGCGGCACATGGCTGTCGCGGTAGTAGTCGTGGTCGAACGACGCGCCGTCGGTCTTTGGGTAAAGCACGCTCAGTCGAATCATCGGATTCCCCCTCTGTGATGGTCGAAGAGTTGTAGCACGGAACCGATCGGTAGTGGCCCGAAAACGAACGGTGCCCCCCCGAACTACGTGAACTCAAGGGTCAACTGTTTGGAGAGAGATGTTTCCTGAGAGCAAACCCGAGCCCGATGCGCCAGAGCGGAATCGGATTGAAAGTGAAGAACATTTGTGTGCTCATCAACACCGAAAAAGACATCACTAGGCAGTTGTCCGTGGACAACGAGATTTGCGGGTTGAACACGCTGAAGAAGTTGGAGAAGTCCGACACGAAGACACGCACGATCTTCGAACGTTCGGCAGCATCCATGGGTTGACACGGCAACATTCGAATTCTCGGGAACTCCAAGGAAGCAGTTGTCGAAGTCGCTCTCTACGGCCCAGCGAATATTTGGGATTGTTGAAATTCCGTGATCTTGAAAGAGGCGCGTGAGAGCCCGGTTGGCAGAAATATGGAACGCCCTTGAACTCGGTGCCATATTTCGGTAGACGGAGAGATCAGGTCCGATAATTCCTCCAAATTGCGAAAATCGATAGACGTAGCGCTTTGGGTTTCGGAAGATCGGAAGAAGCTTCTGATCTGAAACGTAAAAGTGAAGGAATGTTGTTGGCCTGTCGTCGCGAGCGACGCTTTGGTGTTTATCAAACGGCTGAATCGCGGCGGGCAAGGAAGTAGTTCGTGTGGGACGAAGTTGCATGATTTTCTCGACACCGAGTCTTGGGGCCGTTGGTAACCAAGATTCGATTTCTAGGGGCGAAATCGAGAATTCATTGGGGGATTGAGAGTGGAATAGCATTTCGGTTTCCGGATTCCGATTGGTAGGGGTTTGGAGAAACGATGCTTCGGTATCAACTTGCCTGGTGGGCGTTGGCAGACGCCCACCAGGTTTGAGTCATTGATTGTCGTCGGCCGCATCAAGTACTTGATCAATCGGAAGAACGAAGCGGTCGATTGCGAATCGCCTCTGCAGGGAAGATTCCCACTCATTGTTCGAGTCAAAAAGTTGTATCGACTCGGTTTCTTCGAACTTTTGAATGAACATGTCTGCCATGTAAAAGCTTCCTTTGCAGATCGCGATTGAGCCAGTCGTTGTCTCTACGACGAATCCCGAGTCGACAACTAACTCTCGATATCCGGAGGCTTGGTCGATCATCTTTACGATGTCGCGGATAATGAAGACGTTTGAAATTGGGCTACCACGGAAATCGAAGTAGAGATTTCCGCTCCTTCGAGCGGCAGTCACGCCGACTTCGCCGTTCTCAATTCGTAAGAAAGAGAACTCGTCAGTTCCGTCTTCAAAATCGAGGAGTGCATAGTCGGCGATGACTGAAATTGATGACGAAGTTGTCGCCAAGAACATGTCGGAGGCTGCGAGTGTTCCCTCATTGAAAAGCGTCCGAGAGCCGTAGTGGTCCCAAGTTTTTCCGACGAGGTCCGCAATTAAAACAACATCCTCTTTCTTGAACTCAAGGCTGTACGAAGTCATTTTGAGTCCTTTACGAAGTGGATCTTTTGGCTCGCAGGTATTCCCGTAGTTGGTTTAGGAAACGCAATTT
>JALQSZ010000279.1 GCA_023264135.1 Acidimicrobiales bacterium | reverse complement strand
CACTGGTAAACGCCTCGGCCGAGCCCACGACAACTGCATCGCCACCTGCACGTGTGAGGCCGGTGTAGACGAGTTCGCGAGTGAGAAGCGGTGAACCGACATCGGGAAGCATGAGCACTACAAGTTTGGTGTATTCCGACCCTTGGCTCTTATGCACCGTCATGGCAAAAGCCCGCTCCACCGGCGGCAGGTCAACGGTGGCCACATAACGCGTTTGTTCGTTGGAACGGAAACACACTTTGGGGCCCTCGTCAGTTTCGACAACGACACCAATATCGCCGTTCACCAGGCCAACCCGTGGCGAGTTCACCGTGACAAGGAGCGCGCGACCGGGAACGAAGAGGTCGCCACTGCGCAGTTGCAATCGCCGGTCGATGAGGTCGTTCCACTGATCGATACCGACTGGCCCTCGGCGAGCGCCGCACAGCAGTCGACTACTTGTCATCTTTTCAAGTGCGAGAGCGTGGTCGACCGGTTCGGTTGAACGAGCGAGATCTCGCACTTCTCGATAGATCGCAACAAGCGAATCAACAACTGAGCTCGGTGGCTTGGCGCCTTTGGCGGTTTCGATGAACGTCAACTTCGGTACGGAGTTTCGCAATGCCGCCAGCGCGTTCTCGGCTTCGCCCCTACGGATCATCGGTGCCACCGACGCAATCGGATTGTCATCGGAGATACGGCGAACCTTTTGAAGCTCGAACACGCTTCCATCGAGCAACGACGCCGAGGTCACGAGATCGCGCAGAACCGAGCCCGATTCCACGCTTTCAAGCTGCGCGTCGTCGCCGACAAGAAGAAGTCGGGAGCGCGATCCCAACGCCTCGAAGAGTCGGGACATCAGTTGCAGCGGCACCATGGAGGTTTCGTCGATGATGACGAGATCGTGATTAAGCGGACGCTCCCGATCATGCGCGAATCGGGTTTTCAGTCCACGCTTACTGCCCAGCAAACGTTGAATCGTTGTTGGCTTGATCGCTCGCAATTGTTCAAGGACCGATTCGCTTGGCGCGTGATCGCTCTTGGCAAGGGCATCGGCGAATTCATCGAGCAGTTCCTTTGCTCGAGTCGCGGCCTTGCCAGTCGGTGCCGCCACCGCGACCGATACCTCGCGACCTTGCTCTTCAGCGGCCACAAGAAACGCCAAGAGGCAGCGGGTCAGCGTGTACGTCTTGCCGGTGCCGGGGCCGCCGGTGAGCACGTTGAACGAGCGAGACAGCACCGATTTCGCGAGTTCGTTCTGCCGGGCGTCGTCGTCAGAGATTTCGAGTTCTCGATCGATCAATGCGATCGCGGCGGGCGAGGCGATGTCGTCGGATCGTTCGATGAGCGCCTTCACCGATTCGGCCACCCGAACTTCGTCGGCAAATTGTCGCTGTGAGCTGAAACGATTCTCGATCAACACCAACGGCCGAGTATCGGCCAACGCTTCGGCCGCAGTTCCTGGTGCATCAAGTACACGAACGAGCGGTGACGCCCGCAGCGCTTTGTCGAATTGCTTCGCCATCGGCAACTTAGGCAGTTCCCACTGTTGCGTCGTGCGGGCGACTGCGCGTTGCAGATCTTGAGGCAGCGTGTCGAGAACGAGACACGCGTGTCCGTTTCGATGTGCCCACACCGAAAGAGCGAGTGCGAGCAGCACGGCCTCGTCGGTGCAGTTCGCTCGGCGAGCCAGCATCGATGCGGTCACAATGTCGGCGTTTTCGAGCAAACCCGTTTCGGTTTCAGGGTCGTAGGCAAACGGTTGAAGCACGTCGATCGGCGTGGTCATGACTGACCTCCGAGCAATCGACTCGCTGCCACAATCAATTCGTTTGAGGGTCGCCACGAAAACACACCGTTTCGCTGACCGTCGACGACTGCGGTCGCAGGACCAACCATTCCGCGCACAAACAGGTAGTGCGTCTTGCCAATGTGCTTTTCGATGTCGTAGTTCGCCAGTCGGAGTTGCAACATGCGGTGTAAGGCCACGTTGTACACAAGGATCTGCAACGGATAATCGCCGTGTTCCATGGCGTGCTTCATGGAGTCGTAGCCGTAAGCCGAGATCGGAGCGATCTCACCCGGCGCATGCAAGCGATTGGTCTTGTAATCGATCACGCCATAGGTGCCGTCGGCTGCGTCGCCGATTCGGATGACCGAGTCGATACTTCCCGTCATCAATCCCGCCATTGCTGGCATGCGATTTCCAGCGGCGAGTGCTTTGAAATAGTCGGTGAACTCACCGGCATCGTGTGCGGCCGCGAGTTCAAAGAGCGCATTGGGAGTCACGGGCGAGTCGCCATCGGCCAATGGGAAGTGAAAGACCAGTTCGTTCAAACGTTGCGAACCGATGGATCGAAGCGTGGGGCTCTCTGGTTCCGTATCGAGTGGTGTGTCGATCGCTAGCACGAGGCCTTCAGCGAGTTTCTCAGGATCGGCCTCGAACGACGCTGCCTTCCCTGAGGTCTCGATGACGGCACGCACCTCGGCACCGACATCGGGGGAAGCAAGATCGATGACTTCGAACAGTTCGTGAACG
>JALQSZ010000278.1 GCA_023264135.1 Acidimicrobiales bacterium | reverse complement strand
AGTATTCCCCGCTTGAGAACTGCGCTGCAGGAATTAGTTCTGCGCTTGCGGTTCTTTGTTGGTGGACGCACGTTTGGGTAGCAGTGTCACAAGGGCGCACAGGAATGCAGCAGCACAAAGCGCGCTTACTGGGTACGAAGCTGCGCCCCAGATGTGAGAGGGATAGTCAACAATGCGCTTTCCGATGACGGCAAGAAGACCTGCTCCACTCAAAGCAAAAAACGCGATGGGTGCAAGCCATGTTCGACGGTGATTGCGAATCCACCAAGCTGGCAGCAGTAACAATGCGCCGATTCCCGTGCACCACAATGCAGCAAGGAAAACTCCTCCGGTGAGAAGCCACACGGATGCTTCGCCTTCTTGGAGCGCTACAGGCATTGCTCGTTTCCGGTCCGGCCAGAATGCCATCGCGAGCACAAAGAGAAGCGCAAACAAACCGAAGATGGTGCCCAATTTGAATGGTTGATCAGGAGCATAGGTGAGGTGCACGATCCCACTTTCACCAGCTGGAAGCTCGAATCCTTGTCGCCATCCGTCTATCTGCACGGCCCGAAGTTCACTCCCATTGAGAGATGCTTTCCATCCCTCGTTGAACGCTTCGTTCACGGCGAGCAACCCTTCGCTGCCGCCGCCCACTGTCACTTCGCGATCGTTGGTTCCCCACTTGTTGATGGTGAGTGGCCGAGCGACTCCACTCGGCGGAGCCATCGTTGGAGAGTCGCCAATGATGATTTGGGAAATGGTGGTGAGCGACGTTCCGCTTTTTGTGTCAAGCAGCGTCGGGCCACTGTTAAGTGCAACTGAGTTCGATCCGCACGGCGCGAGGTCGAATGGAGTGCCGTCGAGAAGCGATCCAATAGTGGTATCCACTGAATACGAAACCATGGTCCCACCGACCACAACGTTTGGTCCGGCTCCGCAGTCAATTGAGTAGCGCGAGCTGCGATCGATTGGGCCGGGATAGAGATCTGCAAGTGCCGGAATCTCTAGTGACGTGAACCCCATCTGTTTCGAGGACGTCTTATCCGTTACCGGCACGGGGGCATAGTTTGCGACGAGGCTCATTGACTCTGCCGTGATGGGGGCAAAAGTGACGGTCCCATCGGGCGCAACGGGAGCTCCTCGAGCTTCACTTCCCGCCAAAATGACGACATCGGTCGGCATCGCATCAGTTTCAGAACGCACAAGCCTCATTGAGGAAATCGTTCGCGGGACATTCCACTTCATTGAAATGAGGGAACTGCCGCCACGGACCGTGATGTCGTTCCCGCTTCGCCACGGCGTGGAATCGGTTCCGTCGACGAGGTTGCGTGGGCTGGCTTTCGGATTCTCGCCCCAGGTTGAATCAGCGGAAATTGAAAACGTTGGTGTTGTCCCGAGCCAGTCGATGAGTTGCTGGCCTCGAGTTGCTTTCGCAGTCGCGTACGTGGAGAACGTGGCTTGTTTCGGAACCGTAAAGCTTCGTGAAATTTGTTTTTCACTTGAGAGCGAGACCAGCGGAGAAAGAGCGCTCTCGAGTCGTGTGAAAACCCAAGCGGGGTTCGGCGTATCGGGTTGAGCAAATTCGTTGGTGAGTTGGCTCGGGACATCGAGACGTGGAGCGACCGGAGCGAGTGGTGCGCTGAGTTCGCGGATTCCGATTACGTCATCAAGAGCGGTGTAGGAACTCCGTGAAATAGAAACGCGAATCGAAGTTGTTGGGCCAGGCGCAACTTGAAGCCGTTGTGCGGTTTGGATCGCAAAAACCGTTGTCTCGGCCTCGCCAGCGTCGGTCGTTACCTTCACCTGAATTGGTGCTGGGGTTGCGAAGGGTCCGACGTAGAGCGAAATGAAAAGTTCATTGACCTCTTGAGGTGATGCGTAAGACACATCGAGCCAAGGGTCTGTGGTGCCGAATGCTTCGGACCCATCGACCTGAACTCGTAATGGTTCCCACCACGTGGAAACATCGCCGTCAATGGCGTTGAAGGGCTGGGCGTCCGGAATGTTCTTCACGAACATGCCGGGTCCAACGCTGGAAGCGGTGACTCCGGAGATGTCGCCTAGGTCGAGCACTGTGCGATCAGATGTCAGTTTTTCGGGTGGTGGAATGTCGTTGCTCTCGCTGTGAACGTAACTCCGGTTGTTTCGGTTGGGTCCATAATCGGTCGTTGACGCAAGGTTTCCATCGGTCACGATCCACTCGTCTGGGTGAATGGTTGTCGTGTGTGAATCCTTGGCGAAGAAGTAAGCGCGGTTGCCGAAGATGTGTTCGGGAATGGTGAGTAGGGAGCCCGTGTCACCGGTAAGCCAAGTTGCTGCATTCATTGCGTACGTTGTTGCGGGCGTCGCATTGGGGATTGTGTAGATCTCGACCTGCTGGAGTTCGCCATACCCAAAAGTGCGTTCTCCGAATCCGGTTGTACGTTCAAGGCCGCTCGCAACGAGTGCATTTCTGATTGATTCTGGCGGAGGAGCAACGTATTTCTCCGAGAGCTGATCGTTCGGAACAACCACATTGGAGAATCCGCCGCGCCTCAG
>JALQSZ010000277.1 GCA_023264135.1 Acidimicrobiales bacterium | reverse complement strand
GCTCACCTCAAAGTCGTTGGAAGAGCGCTCCGAGATCATGTTCACCGGTGTGATGTCGATCATCACCGTGGTGTTCCTCACCTGGATGATCTTTTGGATGCGCAAGACCTCCCACAAGCTCAAAGGTGAGCTGCAAGGAAAGATGGATCACGCCATCGATATGGGTTCGCTTGCCCTCGCCGCAATGGCTGCGGTTGCAGTGGGCCGTGAAGGGCTCGAGACCGCGCTGTTTCTCTGGACGAACGATCAAGCCGCATCGGGCGGCGGACATCCGGCCGTCGGCGGCGTTCTTGGACTGCTTGTTGCGGCGCTCTTCGGTTACTTGCTCTACAAGCGTGCGGTCACTTTCAACTTGTCGACGTTTTTCAAAATCACCGGTGCGCTTTTGATCATCGTCGCTGCTGGTGTGCTCGCCTACGGCATCCACGAGTTCCAAGAACTCGGTTGGTTGCCCGGTGAAGATGCGCTCGCCGTCAATATTTCGTCGTGGTTTGATGGCGAAAGTTGGTACGGAAGTTTGGCAAAGGGCCTCTTCAACTTCACGCCTGCCATCACGGTGCTGCAGATGGTTGCGTGGTTTGGCTATGTCCTGCCGACGATGTTCCTCTTCTTCCGCACGTCATCGGAAACGCCAGCGTCGGTACCGGCCGCTGCGGCAGAACCAACAACCGCAAACCTGTAAGTCAGGAACGACTACTTCTGCGTCGTTGACGTTGTCGAATCGCCCTTGAGGTCGACAACAACTTTGCCTTTGTCGGTAATGGTCACTGGATAGGACAACAAACCAGTGCCGTCGGCGGCGATCGTTGTGCCATCGCAAGGGTCGCGGAAATTCGATGAAGGTCCTTGCCAGGAAAGCGTGCAGTTACGCGCTTGACCCGGACGGCGCGCATCGAATGCGTACCAACCAGTCGTGACGTCGTCGCCGATGTGCTGCAAAAAGATGTCGCGCTTTCCACTTGAGACATCGGAGAACAACAGTGGCCCACCGTCAGCAATATTTTGCGCGCGCGCTGTTGCCGAACCTGCGTCGTATGTATCGGAGCCGAGCTTGACCTCGACCTTGCCCGATTCGGTGAGCGACGGAATGGCGACCACGAAGAGCAGCAGCACGAGCACAATGCCGAGCGCGATGCCGGCTACGGCCAACACCACGGAACGAGAGGTGCGCTTTCGACTTTCCTGCACGGGCATCCCGTCAGTATCCCCGGCGCCGATGAGCGGCGAAAGTCGGGGGAGGGCGATCGTGGGCAAGGCCATCCCAAGCGAGTTAGGTGCGGGCCCCGCAGACTGACTACCTTTTCCGCCGTGGATCTACTCGAATATCAAGGCAAACAGTTCTTCGCCCAGTTCGGCATTCCGGTGTCCGACGGGCGTCCGGTAACGACCGTCGACGAGGCCGTTGCCGCTGCTGAGGCAGTGGGCTATCCCGTCGTCGTCAAGGCCCAGGTGCATGCCGGTGGTCGCGGAAAGGCAGGCGGCGTCAAGCTCGCCAACAATGCCGATGAAGTCCGCGAACACGCAGGCAACATCCTCGGACTCAACATCTCCGGACACATCACTCGCATCCTCTGGATCGAGAACGCCTCGGACATCTCCGAGGAGTACTACGTGTCGTTCACGCTCGATCGCTCGGCCAAGAAGCACCTCGGCATGTTGTCGAAAGAGGGCGGCGTTGAGATCGAACAGGTCGCCGTCGAGAACCCCGACGCGATCGCCAAGATCTGGATCGATCCGGTCGACGGTCTCACCGAATCGGTGTGTCGCGATTGGGTGATCGCTGCGAACCTCAACCCGTCGGTCACCGACGGTGCGGTTGCGCTGCTGCTCAAGCTCTACACCGCCTACACCGAAGGCGATGCCGATCTTGCCGAGATCAACCCGCTCATCGTGAAGACCGACGGCAAGGTGCATGCACTCGACGCCAAGGTCACGCTCGACAACAACGCCGAGTTCCGTCACGAGTGGGCCGAATACGAAGCGACGCAGGTTCGTGACGATCGCGAAGAAGCCGCACATGCGAAGGGTCTGCAGTACGTGGGCCTCGACGGAACTGTTGGCGTTATCGCCAATGGCGCTGGTCTTGCCATGAGCACGCTCGACGTTGTCAACCAAGCTGGTGGCAAGCCCGCCAACTTCCTCGACATTGGTGGCGGTGCCAACGCTGAAGTGATGGCGGGCGCACTCCAGGTCATCAACGATGACCCGAACGTGAAGTCAATCTTCATCAACATCTTCGGTGGCATCACCCGAGGCGAAGAAGTTGCCAAGGGCATCATCGGCGCACTCGAGATGGTCGACATCTCCGCACCGATTGTTATCCGTCTTGACGGCACCAACGCCGAAGAGGGCCGTGCACTTCTTGCACCGCATCTCTCCGACAAGCTCGTCAGCAAGCCCACGATGCTCGAAGCTGCTGCGGCCGCTGTCGAACTCGCGAAGAAGAACTGAGGAACCCGTGAGCATCTTCGTAGACGAGAACACCAAGGTCATCTACCAGGGCCTCACCGGTTCGCAGGGACGTTTCTACGGACTCCGCAACCGCGA
>JALQSZ010000276.1 GCA_023264135.1 Acidimicrobiales bacterium | reverse complement strand
AATTCGAAGAGCGATCGGCCGACTACTTGACCGAGTGAGCGCGATGAAGAGGCCACGGAGATTTTTCCAACCTGAACTTCCGAACGCGTCGCGTTGCAGTTTGCGACGAAACGATGCGCGCGTAATCGGATAGCCACGGTAGAGATTGAGATCAGGTTCGTTTGGTCCGAGTTCGTCGCGGTGGTGGGCCATGTGTTGACGCCGATAGGCATCGAAAGGAACGAACGCGGGGTAATCGCAGAACCATGCGCCGACGAAATCGTTGAGCGCGCGCTGCGGAAAGAGCAGACGGTGCGCTGCTTCGTGTCCGAGGATCGAAAGCCGAGCGAAGGTTCGGCCCATGAGGAGGAAGACGACGACCCAAAGGGGAATCGCGATGCCAAGTGGGAGTCGAGGGGTGATGACACACGCGGCGGTGAGCCAGATCGCTGGTTCGAGCCAGGTAATGAAGACATTGACGAAATTGCGCAGCGGTCGGGGGCGTCGAAGTTGGGTGCGTAGCGGCCCGATCGCCATCCCGTCGGCGTTGAGGCGCGATGTCGGGAGGACATCGGGCAATGCCTCGGGCGGAGGAACCACCGTGGTGCGAGGAATTCGCGAGCTCACCGCACAAGTCTGCCTCTGAACGGCGAGAATGTCGTTATGACCGATTCTTCGAACACTGATCGTCTCTACTTCCGCCAGTTGCTCGCGGGTCGCGACATTGCCACCAACGATCCGTTGGCGCGACAGATGGTGAACTTCGTGTATCTCATTGGCGATCGAGAAACGGGCGAGGCCGTGGCGATCGATCCGGCCTACGACGTGCAAGGCATCGTCGATGTACTCGCCGCCGACGACATGCGACTCACGGGTGTCTTGGCAACGCACTATCACCCAGATCATGTGGGCGGAGAAATGATGGGGTACTCGATTCAGGGTGTGCACGAACTGCTCGACATCGTGTCGGTGCCGATTCATGTGCAGACCGAAGAAGCCGAATACGTCAGCAAAGTCACCAACCTCACGTCCGCCGATCTCGTAACGCACAAGAGTGGCGATCGCGTGATGGTCGGTGAGATTCCGATCGAACTCATTCACACCCCGGGCCACACGCCAGGCAGTCAGTGCTTCATGCTCGACGGCGCGTTGGTGTCGGGAGACACGCTGTTTCTCGAAGGTTGTGGTCGTACCGATCTTCCCGGTGGCGATCCGCTGGCGCTGTACGAAAGCCTCACGCAGAAGCTGGCCAAAGTTCCCGATGATTCGTTGTTGTTTCCGGGCCACCTGTATTCCGCGGCGCCCTGTGCCTCGATGGGCGAAACCCGTCAGGTGAATTTCGTGTTCCGACCCAAGACCGCCGAGCAGTGGTTGGCTATGTTCGGTTCCTGAGCGAATCGTTCAACAACCGGGGGAAGTCATGCGTTCAGCAACATCGCGTTTCGGAGTGCTTGCACTTTGTCTCATGTTCATCGCAACTGCAGCGGCATGCGGTAGCTCGTCGTCTTCAGGCTCTTCCAAGAATTCAAAATCGGAGAACGCAGCGCCGATTGATTTTTCAAAGCCTGGTCCGTACTCGGTCGGAATTACGACCTTCGATCTTGGCGATCGCGTCGCCTATGTATTTTATCCCGCTGACCCAGCGCGGCTTTCTGAGGGAACCAAAGTCACCTCTTACAACTCGGGCGACGCGTTTCCCGCTTCGTTGCGCGCTGCGATCCCGAAGGAACTGATTCAGGAAGTACCGATCAATGCAACCAAGAACGCTCCAGTCGCCACCGATGGTCCGTTCCCCGTTTTGATTCACAGTCACGGATTCGGTGGTTATCCGGAATTCGCGTCGCAGCATCTGATTCAGATCGCGTCATGGGGATTTGTTGCTGCTGCCCCGGATCACATTGAACGCGATCTTTCGGCGAATTCGCTCGGCAAAGTCGTTCGTGGTGAACAAGACGTTGAAGATTTGCGGAATGTGTTGAAGCGACTGCAAACAGAAAATGCCACAGGAATTTTCAAAGGCGCTTTGAACCTTGAACAGATTGGTGCCGAAGGCCACTCTGCCGGTGGTGGTGCGGCCGGAAAGTTTGCGTACGACCCCGCGGTGAAAACCTTCATTGGTCAGGCGCCAGTTCCGCCGCTGTCGATGGGGACTGGTTCAACCAGTGCGACTGCTTCCGAAATCGCAGCTGCCTATGCAGCAAAGACCCCGCCGAACAAACCGACAATGATCATCGCCGGCGAAGTCGACGCCACGATTCCGTTGGCGGGAGTGAAACAAGAGTTTGATTGGTTGGCCGCGCCTAAGCGTCTCGCAGTGTTAGCGAAAGCAGGACACAACGCATTCACTGATATTTGTGCGCCCATTCGTGCACAAGGCGGATTGATGCAGTACTCCGGAAAGCTTCCTGCTCCCGACAATCTGTTGAAGTGGGGCGAAGACGGATGCACGAGCGCCAACCTCGACACTGCAACTGGGTACGCCATCATCAATCAATTGACGATCGCGCAGCTGCGATTTGTTTTCGGCATTGACAAGACCGATGTGTCGTTGTCGTCCGACTATTTGAATTCGATGTACCCCGGCGTTCTTGCCGAGTACGACTACGTCAG
>JALQSZ010000275.1 GCA_023264135.1 Acidimicrobiales bacterium | reverse complement strand
CGGCTTCACTCGCGTGCTCGCCATTGAAGGACGCAAGTTCAACGTGAAGGCCAACGCCATTGCTCCGGTTGCCGCAACGCGTATGACCGAAGGATTGTTCGAAGGCCTCATGGACGCGATGGATCCAGCGCTTGTCAGCCCGCTCGTCGCGTATCTCGCTTCGTCAGCTTGTGACGTCAGCGGCGAGGTGTACTCCGCCGCCGGTGGCGTGATTTCGCGTTTCTTTGTCGGACTTACCCCGGGCTATTTCAATCCGAACCTGACCGCCGAAGACATCGCTGCGAACTGGGACACCATTCGCGACGAAGACGGTTACATCGTCCCCGAAGACAATGGCGGCGAACTCTCAAAGATCCTCAAGACACTCAAGGGCAACGCCTGAAGCGTTCGCTTGAACTAGTTGTCGAGATCGTCGTCGAAGTCGTCGTCTGACGCGATCATCACTGGCGCGCCGTGATGCGCCACCATTTGCCACGCACCGTCTGTCGCGCGCTCAAACACATTGAGCGCGTTGACGGTCGCGCTCGCGCCGAGGGTCAACAAGTTCTCGTCGCACGACACCCACGCAACGTCGCCGTTCACGGAGACATGCTCATCGGTCACGATGAATTGAATCTGTTGGGGCCCGTCGAACATTGCCGCCCAACTCGAAGCAATCGCCGCCCAGCCGCGTAATGCCGGCCAACCGGGATGCACGCACAACGCCCGATCGTCATGCACCCAAAGGTCCGACATCGCGTTCATATCCGAGGATTCAAATGCGTCGTAAAACGAGCGATTCACTTCGAGCACGTCCGCAGCGATGGGATCAGTGACCTCTGGCCACAGCTCATCTCCCTGTGCCGAAAAATCAGAAGAATCGGGCGTCATCACGCACACCGTAGAGGCAGGATGTCGGTATGCGTATTCCCTCCACCGATGGTGTCGAACTCGAGGTTCATGATCTTGGTGGCGACGGACCTCCACTACTCCTTGCCCATGCCACTGGATTTCACGGACGAGTTTGGGAACCACTCGCCGCTCACCTCACTGGCTTCCATCGCTGGTCGATCGACATGCGCGCCCACGGAGATTCCGATGCACCAGAAGATCGACCCCTCGAGTGGTACGGATTCGCCGACGACGTGCTGTCTGTAACCGACGCGCTTGGACTCGAAAAGCCATTCGGAGTTGGCCACTCCAAGGGAGCGGCGTCATTGCTGCTCGCCGAACAGGCCAGGCCGGGAACCTTCAGCGCGCTGTACCTCTATGAACCAGTCGTTGTTCCCGAAGATTTTGTGACCGATCGGAATCCCGACAATCCGCTTTCGAGTGGAGCGCGTCGACGTCGCGACACGTTCGAATCATTCGACTCCGCGTTCGAGAACTACGCGTCGAAGCCACCGTTCAATTCGCTGCATCCAGAAGTGTTACGCGTCTACGTCGATCACGGCTTCAACCAAAATCCCGATGGAACCGTGTCGTTGAAATGCCTTCCAGAAAATGAAGCCGACGTGTATGCGCACGGCATGTCGCATCATGCGTTTGCGGCGCTTCACGAAGTCTCATGTCCTGTCACGATCGCCGTTGGCGTCGAAGACACCGTTCCAGCCGTGTTCGCTCGACAGATCGCTGATGCCCTTCCGAGGGGAACCGTGGCGTCGTTCCCGGAACTCGCCCATTTCGGGCCGCTCGAGAACCCCTCGTTGGTTGCAGCATCAATTCTCGATGCGTTTTCAACGGTGAAGTGAGGTTCATCAGCGCGACTGTCGCTTGCGCTGCGTAGCCTGCCGCTTATGGCTCTGGATCTCCCCACATCGCTCTCGCCATCGAAAGTTTCGACCTACACCGATTGCGCATTGTCATTTCGGTTTTCCGCCATCGACAAAATTCCGCAGCCGCCAACAGTCGCAACGGTGAAAGGCACGTTGGTACACGCCGCGCTTGAACGTCTGCTCGCTCTCGACGCGCAAGGCCGCACCGTTGACGCTGCCATTGCGTGTTTGGCCGATGCCACCGCACTTCTCGATTCCGATCCCGAATGGGAAGAGCTTGCGCTCAACGCCGACGAGCAAGCGCAGTTTTTTCGCGATGCTGATCTCCTTGTCCGCAAGTACTTCGATCTTGAAGACCCAACACGCATCGAACCCATCGGCCTTGAACTCCACGTCGAACATGAGTTGCCGGTGAAGAGTGGTGCAAGTGTCACGTTGCGCGGCATCATCGATCGTCTCGAGCGCGATACCAACGGCCAACTCGTCGTAAGCGATTACAAAACCGGCAAAGCACCGGCCGAGGGATACCAACAATCACGTCTCACCGGCGTCCACATCTACGCCTACCTCTGCGAACAGATCTACGGTGAACGTCCGGCAAAAGTGCAGTTGCTCTATCTCGGCGGTTCACCGACCATCGTCGAAACGACGCCGACCGAGCAGTCGACCCGCCAGATCGAGCGGAAAGTCACGTCCATCTGGTCGGCCATCGAGACCGCTTGTGAGCGCGAAGACTTCCGCCCAAAGAAATCGAAGTTGTGTAATTGGTGCTCGTATCAGCAGTGGTGTCCGGCGTTCGGAGGCGACCCCGACGCCGCCCGCGCTGCCTTTGAGGGCATCGATCGCCCCGAGCGGCCCAACGGTT
>JALQSZ010000274.1 GCA_023264135.1 Acidimicrobiales bacterium | reverse complement strand
ACAACAACAACAACAACAACAACAACAACAACAACAACAACAACAACAACAACAACAACAACAACAACAACGACAACGACAACGACGACGACAACAACAACAACAGCAACAGCAACAACAACAACAACAAGAACAACACCAACAACAACGCCGCCATCGAGGTGTACACGTGGATAAGGCGCGACCATTTGTTTGTTGCGCGCTTGACCTTCGCTGTATCGGCCATGATCAGGGCTTGTAGGTCATCGAGACCTTGGTGAGTTCACCCTTGTCGGCCGGGGTCGCGGTTGCCGGTGCAGTGCCAATCGTCATTGGCTGACTAATGACTTCGTACGGACCCTTTTCGCGTGCACATTCGATGAAGAAGACGTAGTCGCCTTGCGGCATCTTCTGTCCCGCCGAATCGGTGCCATCCCACGCAACGGAATAGGCACCGGGGTTTCGGGTCGCACTCGACATCGATTTATCGGTACCACCGCTCGCGGAAACCCACGCCCTCATGTCGCTCAGGTATCGCTCGTTCTTTCCGGTTGAGTACCAAAGCGACACTGTGTCGACGAATTTTCCAGCCGCGGTTTCGACCCACACCGCGATGTAGGGGTTCTTCACCATTCCGCCACCACTTGGAGCGAAGGTGAAATCAATCGCGACCTGACCGCTCGCGGGTATCGCCGCTCCGCCGGTTGACGCTTTCGCAGTTGTTGAACTCGAGGCTGATGCCGCAGTTGTTCCCGGAGCTTGGGTGGTGCTGCTGAACGCGGACTTATCGCTCTTGCCACCACATGCCAACGCTGGCACTGCAAGCACGGCACCGAGTGCGGCCGCACCTGCAAGCACGGACCGGCGGGAGATTGCCCGCTGGTACAACGATTCAGTTTGCTCGTCCGCCGGAACGTTCTGTTCAGTCATGGCCGAAAGTGTAGGAGAGGCGTCCGATGCCAACGGTCGCTTGAAGGTAAGAGTTTCGTGACGAAATCAGCGGAGGAATCGGCGGACCAGGTTCCAGTACGCGGCAGCGGCAGCGTCGAGGAATGACAGCGCTTCGGGAATTGGGAAGTTTTTGGCATCGAGTCGATCGGAAAGGAGTGAAGCAAGCTCCTTATCGCTCACCGTTCGCTCTGATTGCACAGCGTTGCGTCGATCTCGAAGCCACCGTCGATGAGAGAACAACCATCCCCATCCGTGAATCTTCTCGCCCAACCATCCGCTTCTCGCCCCAATCGCCACCATCGCGAGTTCCGTCGCAGCAATGAGCGGAGCAAGCAGCACCAACGTGCGCGAATCCCAACACGTCAGCATGAAAATGAGTCGGTTGCGTTCAACGAGATACATCTTGTTGGTCACACGTCCGAATTCATAGCGGTGGCGACCAATTGCCTCAGGCACATAGTGAACGCGCAGACCACGTTGCCAACAACGCCAACTCATGTCCGCGTCTTCATGGAATGCGAAATAGTGCGGTTCATATCCGCCAAGCGACTCCCATGTGTCGCGGCGCAGCATCACTAACGCGGCCATCGCTCCAGCGACATCACGATCAATCGCGTGAGTTGCCGTTGGTTCACCAAAACCACCTACCCAGCTAAAGCCGAGAAAGTGAATGTCATTGCCCGCCGAATTCAACGTCTCGAGATCGTCGTTGAGCCGAATACTTCCGCCCGCAATACCGATTGCCGGGTCGCTCGCAACTTCCACTAACCGAGCAAGCGCATCTGGCTCAACCACAAGATCGCCATTCGCCATCACCAAGTAGTCGCCCGAGGTGAACGTCGCCCCGAAGTTGCAGCCAGGAGAAAACCCAAGGTTTGTTCCGTCCCCAACCACGGTGAGGCCTGGAGTTCCGCGCAAACGCTCGACGGCACCGTCGGTACATCCGTTGTCGACGAGTACAACGTCAACATCGACACCTTCGGAGGCCAGCAGCGCGTGAACACAGCGCTCAAGCCACGGTTCGTCTTGATAGGACAGAACAACAGCGCTGACTCGCGGAGTCATCGACGAGACAACCCAAGGACGCTCAAGAAGAAACTGCTCATAATCGTTTCAAACCCAAGTACTGCGAGCGTTGCCGCGGGAACAGCGATTCGAACAGCATCGCCAGTATTGAGCGAACCGAAATCGGCCGATTGCCAGTTCACAAAACTCACAATCGCAAGCACAAGTCCGGCCACCACAAACAGAATGCCAATGAGGAGACCGCGCTCAAGGTTGATCACACGAAAGGCGCGTTGCATGCCTGCCGACGGCGGCAGCAGGCCTTCATTTGCGACGAAGGCGCGAGAAAACGCCGCGAACAACATGGCTTGGTAACCGATGAGTACTGCGGCCATCGAGTAGATCAACGCCGACACGTCGAGCGCATGATCACCGATGGCAAGTGGCCCAGGCAGGAGCGCAATGCCCAGAATCAATCCAGCGAGGAAGAGAACGATTCCTGGATAGAGAAAGAGCCATCGAGGGCTGTAGAGAAGCATGAATCGCAAATGACGCCAGCCGTCGGTCCATGTCCGCAGGTGTGGTTCGCGACTACGACCATCTTTCGCAAGCGTGGTCGGAACTTCGACGATCACAAGTTTCTGCATAGTGGCTTTCACCACCATCTCGCTCGCAAATTCCATTCCA
>JALQSZ010000273.1 GCA_023264135.1 Acidimicrobiales bacterium | reverse complement strand
GGTCCTTTCGATCGAGAGAAAGGAGCGATGGTCCTTCGGCGATCATCTTGCCGATGAAGCGAAGTCGCTGATCGGCCGGCATGCGACGCGTTGCCAAGAACGCGTAACTGGCAACAACGTTTGAAGCGATAAGCGTGTTTTCGAGATCGAACGCTGCGAGTTGACGCTCGGGAGCAAGGATCTGCGCGCGAAGGCGGTCAGTACGGGTTGGTCCGATCTTTCCGCCGGGTGTGGTGCGAACTCGAGCCGCCTTCACAACAGAAGGAAGGTGAATTTCGTTGACGAAGTAATCCCACTCGATGACTCGGGGATCGAAACAGAAGTCGCGTTGATCTTCCGCGGTCTGGTTGTCCCACAGCGCAAGAAGTCGATCGAGTCCGTAGATGGCTTCGCACTCGGCATAGGCGCCGTAGATCTCGACATAGCCGAGTGCGCGTTCGGCTTCTTCGCGCTTTTCTTCGACAGTTGCGCCCCATTCAGCTTGCTTGCCGCGCAAGGGGAGTGCGCCAAGAATGCTTTCAGCGCGACCAAGCGTTTTCGTTGCACGTTCGAGTTGGCCCTTGACGCGACCGCGTCCTGGGAACGACCACGTCGGAACAATGATCGGCTGACCCTTGGTGTCATACAGCGGACGCTGTTGGAACCACGCGCTCACCAAGTTCACAAGTCGGCGGTAATGCAATGGGTTCTGCGAACCGGACGCAACCTGCACAACTTCTGGTTCTGGTTCTGGTCCCTTTGCTGCGACCGCGATGATTGCGGCCGACACCAAGTCGACAGGAATGACGTCGACGACACCTTCCGGTACGCCGGGGAATTCTTTGAGCAGTCCGCGGGCGTAACTAATGAGGATCGGCTCGGCCATACGGAAGCCGCGAATCCAACCGGGAACGGGTTCTTGAAGCGCCGATTCAATAATTGATGGCCGCACGATGCTGACGGGCACATCGCCGTGCGTTTCGACAAGTGCTCGTTCGCCAAGTGCCTTCGTATAGGCGTACGCATCGGGCCAACCAAGCGATGCAGCACGTGCACGACCGGTTTCGACCATGCGATCAGAAACCCAACGATCACGAAGCTGTTCGGTCTTCTCTGCCAATAACGGGGTGCCAGCAGCGCCGAGCTCACTATTCGCCTGCGTGCGGAACTCCGCAAGCTTCTCTGGCGTGCGGCTTTCGGCTTCAGCATCGCGTCGAGCGCGACGAGCGCCTTCAACCTCGGCCCGCCAGTCGACATCGATGAAGAAGTGGCTTTCGTCGACAAGTTGTTCAGGCGCAGCACCGCGATGATTTCCAGCGACATAACAAGTGGAAACGGCAACAAGGTGGGGAGTGACTCCCAGTTCGTTGCACACTGCAGCAATTCGAGTTGGGCCAAGAAGATTGACTTCGACCGCTGAATCGAGCGGAGAATCGAAACTCACGGTTGCTGCGGAATGAATGATGATGTCGCAGCCTGCGAGAACAGCGCGACCTTCGTCGGTGAGTCCCAGACCGTCGCGGCCCACATCGCCAGCGACTGCGGTGATTCGCCGAGCAGTCATTTCGGCGAAGCCGTCTTTACCAAGCTCGGCGCGCAACCGATCGAACGCGTCGTTCTTCAAGATTTCGCGCGCAACTCGTTGTTCAACGGTGGAACGTCGACCAGGACGAACCAGCAGCACGATCTCGCAATCGGGCACCGAGCGCAGGAGCCGCTCAAGGAGATTGGTGCCGAGGAAACCGGTGGTGCCGGTGATGAAGAGCCGTTTGCCGGCCAGTGCCTCACGAATCACGAGCGAATGTTTACCACTTGGTAAGTGAACCGTCTACACTCCGGGTATGGCTGTCGCTTTGACCAGTCCCCCCAAGGGATCCCGAGCCGCCCGCACGAGGGCAACCGAGGACCGAATCTTGGCGGTGGCCCTCGAGTCGTTTGGCACCAAGGGCTTCGATTCGGTCTCTTTGGACGATTTGGCCACCGATCTCGGCATCACCAAGCAGGCGATTCTGTATCACTGGTCATCGAAGCGAGCCCTTCTCGATGCGGTAATCGATCGGGCGGCACTTGAACTCATCATCGAATTCGACGGCGCCCTTTCCGAAGACGGAACTGGTTGGAGCCGCGTCGAGTCAGTTGTTCGTCGAATATTCCGCGTCGCAATGCGTCGTCCAGAGCTTCTGGGCTTCATTCGCGAAATCAGTCGTATCGGTGGCGATGCATCGTTGCGAGTGACTGCAGATCTCGAACCATTCGTCACGCGCGCCACCGCCTATTTCGAACGCGAGATGGATGCTGGTCGCATTCGTCGTTGCGATCCCGGTTTGCTTCTCGTGTCCGCGTATTCAACGGTGCTCGGCGCGGCTACCGAAGTTGAAGTGCTGCGCGCGGTTGGAATTGAACCGACATTGCGAAGCACCGTGGTGCGCCGTCGAGAGCTGCTGTCGTTCTTGTATGCAGCGATGGTTGCGCCGGAGTACGCGCTAACTCAAGCGCCGCGATAGCGCGACACGGTGGCGTGGCGTTCAATCGCTAGGCCAACAAGTTCATCGATCAATGCTCGATAGGGAAGACCGCTGGCTTGCCACATTTGTGGGTACATCGAAATTGGCGTGAAACCCGGAATGGTGTTGATTTCATTCAGCAACCAGCCCCGACCG
>JALQSZ010000272.1 GCA_023264135.1 Acidimicrobiales bacterium | reverse complement strand
ATCCCGGCGTCGCTCGTTCCGTCGACAGCGGTCTCTTTGCAACCCGCCTTCCGACCAGCTTGGGAAGGGCGCTTCGCGATGTCGCGTGAGACCACCGCGAACGCTGTGCTCGCTCCGTTGATCGACACCGTGCATCGCCAACTTCTCGACCAAGGGCATCGAGATGCAACCTCGGTTGCGCAACTCGTCGTTGAACACGACCCGTTGCTCGATGAGTCCTCTATTGCCGATGTCGTGCGTCGAGTGCAGTCGAGAGTTGGCGGGTTGGGTGTTCTCGATCCATTTCTGGCCGACGGCACCGTCGACGAGATCATGATCAATGGCGCAGGCGATCTGTGGGTCGAACGTCATGGTCGTTTGGAATGCACCGGCGTCATTGTTGAGAGTGCAACGACTTATGCATTGCTCGAACGAATCGTTGCGCCACTTGGGCTGCGCATTGATCGCACCTCACCTTGGGTCGATGCCCGATTGCCCGACGGCTCTCGTGTCAACGGTGTCGTTCCACCGCTTGCCGTCGATGGCCCGCTCCTCACCATCCGGCGATTCGGTGCTCGTCGGGTCGAACTTTCCGACGCCTGCACGCCAGGAGTTGCCCGGTTCCTTGAGTGGGCGGTGAAAGCTCGTTGCAACATCATCGTGAGCGGTGGCGCCGGTGCAGGGAAGACAACCTTGCTGAACGCTGTTGCCGGCTTCATTTCGTCCGATGAACGTGTGGTGACAATCGAAGATGCTGCCGAGCTGCGCTTGCCCGGTCGACACGTGCTTCGACTGGAGTCGCGGCCAGCGAATGCAGAAGGCGCAGGCGAAGTCTCGATTCGCGATCTCGTTCGCAATGCGCTGCGCATGCGTCCCGATCGCATTGTCGTAGGGGAAGTCCGTTCCGGCGAAGCCATCGACATGTTGCAAGCAATGAACACCGGTCACGATGGTTCGTTGTCGACCTGTCATGCGAACTCACCGGCCGACGCCATTCGGAGACTTGAAACCCTGGTGCTCATGGGCGATATCGCGTTGCCGCTTTCGGCCGTGCGCGAACAACTTCGGGCCGCAATTGATCTCATCGTCCACGTCGCACGACGACCAGATGGTTCACGAGGTGTTGTTGCCGTCGCTGAACCCGAGGTGCATGCCCAGACAGGCGATGCCGTGTCAGTGCGCTCGCTCACCACTTCAAACGGAATGCTGCGCGCACTTCCGATGCGCGTTCGCCGAGGATCCTTCGCGGGTGGTCCCTCGCCGGAGTGGATCGAATCATGAGTTTCAGGCTTCTTGTTGTGGGCGCGGTGACACTCATCGCAGTGGTGGCAACGGTCTCGGCGATTGCAACGGCACCAGAGGTCATGGCCTCTCGTCGAGTGCAGCAACGACTTGCTTCTGAATCTTCGACGGTGCGCGAACCGGCGATGCGTCGATCGACGCGAATGGCCGCGTTGCGCCTGCTTGAGACTCGCCCGTTCCGCCGAACTCACCGACTCTACGAACGGCGTACCCGGCGTCGGCTCGATTTCCAGATTCCCGATGCGCTCGACCGTGTTGTTCGCCAACTTCGATCGGGTTCCACGCTTCCGTTGGCCCTTCGACGAGTAGGCGAACACGACCCTGTCTTCGAACGAGTTGCGCGTGAGTTACAACGAGGGAAGTCGTTACGGGAGTCGGTTTCGGCATGGCGTTCTGAAGACGATCAGCCCAATCGGCTGCTTGCCGCAACTGCGCTCGACTTGGCATCGAGCACTGGTGGCGCGTCGGCGAGAGTGCTCGATGGTGTTGCGGCCTCGCTGCGCGAACGAGTCGCGCTCGAACGCGAAGTCGCGGCGTTGTCTTCGCAATCGAGAGCGTCTGCGGTTGTCTTGGTCGTCGCGCCCGTCGCCTTTGCTGTTGCCGCAGCAATGTTTGATTCTCGGATTCTCACAGCACTTGTTGGCACTCCCATTGGTTGGACATGCATGGGGCTGGGGCTTGGTCTCGACGCCCTTGGCGCGGTGTGGATGGCGAAACTGATTGGCCGTCACCGATGATCGGCATCGGTCCAGTTCTTGGTTCGGCAATTGCGATCGGAGCCTTTTTGGTTCCCGTGGTTCGCCATCGTTCAGCACAACTGGCCATCGATGGAGCACGTCGGCAAAGCGTTCCCGAACTTGTTGATCTGTTTCGACTCGCAGTTGGAGCGGGTCTCTCGGTGCATCAAGTCGTTGGTGTTGTTGAACCGCACGCACCACAAGCGTTTGCGCCCGCGCTCGAAGAAGTACAACGACGCGTATCGCTCGGTGAACGTCTCGGCGACGCGCTCGATGCCTTCGACGAGTTTGGCGAACCGGTCCGACCACTTGCCGGCGCGCTCCGAGCAGCTGCGTTCGATGGTGTTGCGTTAGGGCCAGCACTCGAACGTGTCGCCGCCGACGCCCGCCTGCAGCGCCGCCGATGGGCCGAGATCAATGCTCGAAAACTCCCTGTTCAACTGCTGTTTCCACTCGTCGTCTGCATCCTCCCCGCCTTCGGACTTCTCGCGATCGTTCCACTTGTGATGTCGTCACTTGGGTCGCTTCGCTGGTGACATCCCTCCTTCCCCCAGTACCGCAGTTCGCTTCATGACAGAGAAGGAGTTCACTATGAGTCGAATTCGTGGGCGCGTCCGACGCGCCATCAACGAACTC
>JALQSZ010000271.1 GCA_023264135.1 Acidimicrobiales bacterium | reverse complement strand
CCGCCGTTGACGATCGGAATTTCGACCGATTCTCCGGTGCGGTTGTCGGTGATGGTCACACTCTCGGCCACTCGTCGAGCTCCTGTAGATCGTTGTCTGCTTGGGATCCCCTGCAGTCGCAGCCTAGTGGCCCCGGAGAGGGGTTCGTTCGGCCGGGCGTGAACGATTCGTGAACAATTCGACAGCGGCAGTTCGCACGACGCGAGCGCCTCGCTGCAGGTCAGAGCGGGGTGTTGTCGTGGGAGCGGGGCTGGATCCGTTCCCGCTTGTCCTCAAGCGCAATGAGGGCAGCAGCGACCTCGTTCCGAGTGTCGGCCGGATCAATCACCGCATCGATAAAGCCGCGATCGGCGGCGATGTAGGGGTTGAGGAGGCGTTCTTCGTAGGCATCCTCAAGTGCTTTGCGGTCTTCGTCGGCAATGCCTCGGTTGAGGATCTCAACTGCTCCCTTGGCACCCATCACGGCGATTTCGGCCGAGGGCCACGCCATCGCCAAATCGTTCCCCATGCGCTTGGAGTCCATGACGATGTAGGCACCGCCGTAGCTCTTGCGGAGGGTGACGTTGATTCGCGGCACTGTCGCGCGGGCATAGGCGAATGCCATTTGTGCGCCGTGGCGAATCATTCCTCGCCATTCGAGATCTTTGCCGGGGTAGAAGCCGGGGGTGTCGACGAGCGTGATCAGTGGAATGTTGAACGCGTCGCAGAATGCAACAAAGCGCGCGCCCTTTTGCGAGGCAGGAATATCAAGAGTGCCGGCGAGTGCACATGGTTGATTTGCGACGAAACCAACTGGGCGACCAGCGATCGACGCGAATGCCGTGACAAGGTTCGCGGCCCAGGCCGCTCGCAATTCAAACAGTTCGCCGTCGTCAGCGATCGAGCGCATCACCGTACGAATGTCGTAGGAACCTGTCGGCGTCGCGGGAATGATGTCGCCCGCTTCGGGAGTGAGCCGATCAATGGGATCGTCGCTCTGCAGGCGTGGCGGAAGCTCGTCGTTATGGCCGGGCAGATAATCAAAAAGATTTGTTACCCAGTCCATCGCGGCTTCGGCATCGGGAACGACTGCTGAAGCAACGCCAGTGTTTCGACTGTGGGAACCAGCACCGCCGAGATCCATTTTGTCGATGGGTACACCGGTGAACTCGCGCACCATATGTGGACCGCTCACGAACGCGTACGCGTCTTCGGTCATAACGACATGATCGGCAAGGCCGAGAAGCAACGCGGGGCCCGACACAGCTGGGCCAGAAACGGCCATCACGGTGGGAACAATCCCCGAACACGAACTCAGTGCTTTCGCGGCTTGGCCCCAACCGTGCAGTGCGGCGAGACCTTCGCTGATATCGGCACCGGTTGACGAAAGTTCAACAACAACCGGAAGTCGTTCAGCGAGTGCGACGTGAGCGGCGTTCGCAATGCTTTCGCCATCGCGCGGTGACAGTGCGCCACCTTTGCCGTCTTCGTTTGCTAGCCCACCGATGCGAACACGGACGATGCGTCGTGGGCCGCTCATCGTTTCGAGCACATCGATGTCGGCGTGAACAACGCCAGGAACTTTTGCTCGAAGCTCCACCGCTCGACCGGTGTTGGACGCGAACCTTCCGCCGTTGGAGATGGAGGCGGAGGGAGGAGTCATCAATCGGGGGTAGGGCGATGAGGGGTTGCGGGGTGAATGCCGGGTTGGCGTTCACCACGGGCACTCACCACATCGCGCAGGACGTCGGCAAGAACTCGTGCAGGAGCCGAGAGTAACGCCTGCCGGCGGGTCGCGAGCCCGACAGCGCGGCCGGGTAGTCCCTCAACTGGCGCGGTGTGCCACCCGAGGTCCGATCGGGCTGACACGGCACTGGCCGGAAGGATGGCGGCCCCGAAACCTTCGAAGGCCAATGACGCCATGAGTCGGGTTCCGTCGACCTCCGCCTTCACCGCCAAGGTGTAGTGGCGCTCGGCGAACAGCGCATCGAGTTGCTCTCGAAACGGCCGGCCGGGTGGTTCGACAATGAGTTCGATGCCGTCAAGGTCGGCGAGCGTGACGCGATCAAGGTCAAAGAGTGAATGCCCGGCGGGTGTGGCGAGAATGCGGTCCTCGGTGAAAAGCGCGGTTGCGACGACCTCGGGATCGTTTGTGGGAGTGGTGAGGACTGCGAGTTCGATGGCCCCCGAATCGAGTTTCAAAAGGAGCGAAGCAGTTGTGGCGTCGTGGACCTCGACCCGTACGAGCGGATGCGCGGCCGCCATGGCATCGATCAGGTTGGGAGCAAGCCACCGGGCGGTGGTGCCAATGATGCCGATACGGGCGGTGCCAGTGACTTCGGAGCGCACCGAATGGACATCAGCGGTCATGGCACCGAGTTCCGCCTGTACGCGCCGAGCCCGTTCCACCACGATCAGGCCCTCGGCCGTGGGCAGGCCTGTGGCTCGGTCAACCAGGGTTGCCCCGAGTTCCTTCTCGAGCCGAGACACGTGGGCGGAAACGTTGGATTGGACGGTGTGGAGGCTTCGGGCTGCGGCGGTGAATCCGCCGTGGTCCACCACGGCAAGGAAGGTTGAGAGCTGGCGGAGGTCCATCACAAATAATGATGGCATAGATCACTACAAACAGTTTGACCGATCGGTAACATATGGGCATACTTTCCTCAGCAAGTGTCGAACTCATTAAGCGGATCCC
>JALQSZ010000270.1 GCA_023264135.1 Acidimicrobiales bacterium | reverse complement strand
CATCAAACCACTGTGTGGTCGTTGGGCCTGTTCCACCATCGACTCCGGGAGCCGACGTGGTCTTTGCGCCACCGCCCTGGTTTGCCGCTTTCGCTCCGGGGCACGCGGACTTCGCTGATTCCTTATCGCCCCAGTAGGTGTAGGTGTAGGCCGCGCCAGTTGCGCTGGTGACCGCGGTCTGGCGATTCCATCCACCTTTGCCCGCGCTTCCACCTTCGTAGGCGAAGGTCATCTTCGAACCAGCTTGGTTGACGCGCGATGACACGCGGCCGGTTGCTGGTTCAACATACGAAGACTTGGAAACGTTTTCGGAAATTGCGTTCACTGCATTCGGGTCGTTGACCTTCGTGGTGGTCATGTAGCCATATCCAGGACGAAGTGACGACATCGGAATCGATTGGGAAACGCCACCGGTGTCGGGACCTGACCACGACACGTCCATTGAAGCGTTCGATGTCGTTGACGAAAGATCAACACGGATCTGATTGGCGCCCTTCGAGAGTGGCAACGCATCACAGGCACCGGCCGCGCACAACACGTTGTTGATACGCACCTTCGCGGTGTCATTGCCTGACGTGATCTTGTAGGTGCCTTCCGTCTTCACGTCGAGAACGCCAGTGAGGAGACCAGACCAGCCGCCGTTGTTGCCCGCCGGCGACTTGTCCCAGTTGACCGTCAACGACGGAACAAGCGCGTCGTTGAGACGCGGGCCGAGTTCCTGAACGCCATTGGCGCCAGTGTCAGAAGTGCTCGGCCAATAGGTGGCATCAAGGCCCTTCATTGCGATTCCATCGGGAGCGCCATCAAACGACTGGTCGTACTCGCGCAGTGTTGATTGCGACTCAGTAATTGCACCCTTGGTCGGACCCCATGACTGCACAAGGTTCCCACCCTCGTATCGATTCACGGTGGTGAGACCGGAGTAATCGGTGGAGGACAACAACTGACCGGTCGCAAAATCCCACTTGTTGTTCAGTGTCAGACCAGCCGAGTTTGTTGCAGAAATCGTGAAGAACGTTGTGGGGTCAAACAACACGGAAATGATTTGTCCACCGAAACACGAATCGATCACACCGGTTGAATTCGCACTCGCGTAGTCATAGCTACGAGTACAACGCATCGCACCAGCCGCGCTGGCCGGTTCGGTCATCGACGCGACTTTGCCTTCAGCGGTGTAGGCGATCTCTGTCCAGAACTGCGCATCGTCAACAGCAATCACATTCGATGCAGCCGCCGACGCAACCAGTGGTGAACGAGTGCGGGCCACACGACCCGCACCGTCATAGGCAATGTCCATGACGCTCGCGCCGTTGCCCTTTGCTTCAGGGAAATCAATGATGCGACCGATCGATGGGCTTTGACCGGGGATATCGACATACAAAATCGCCGAGGTGGAACCGTCCCAGAACTTCACTTGGCACAACATGTCCTTCGGAGCCGCAACAAAACCACTGACTGGCTTCGGACAATCGCCGCCACCATAGACAAACGTGATTTCGCGACCAGAGACCGGATCGGACACCGATTGAATGCGGCCGCCCGACCACTTCTGCCCGAGCATCGGATTGTCCTTGCCCGTAATGGTTGTGAGGTAGGCAACGTTGGTTGCGCCATCGAGTGTGAACACGGCCGTTGCGCTCTTCGTTGTCACCGAATAGGTGCCATCGGCATTCTTAATAAGAACCGGCGCCAAACCATTCGCGTTCACATCGTTGGTTCCGAGTTGCACCGGATTAAACGCGCCGCCTGCTCCTTCGCGGTAATTCGCGACTGAACCGTTCGTGCCAATCAAACCAACGCTTCCATCAGGCCACTGCGTAAGTCGCGTGTAGGGAAAACTCGACGCAGCTTGCAAACTCCAACCAGCAGGAACACCAGGTTCGTCAGGATTCGACGGTTGGAACTGCAAACCAAATCCGACGCCACCGGGAAGTGCACCCATCGAGTGCGAACTCCAGGCGAGAGATTCTTCACCCGAGGAAAGGGCAACGTTCACACCACCAGCAGAATCGAACTGCTGCACTTCAGACATCTGCAGATCGACCATGAACGATCCACCAACAGTGTTCTGCCCCGGGCTTTCGGCCTTCCACGTGTAGACGTTGCCCTGTTGCAGCCCCGCGCCGGTTGGCACTCGAGTGCTGTTGCCAGTTTCGGAATAGGTCTTGGTCCCGAACGCTGACTTGCCATCGCTCATGTCACTCAACGTGAACTTCCACGCGCCCGTTCCACCCGGAACCGACAGCGTTGGCGACAACGAGGTCGATACCCACGACGTGGGGGTGACGACTGCGCCGTAATACGCGGGAACGCGTTCGCCGGTCGCGCTGGTTGCTGGCAACGCCGCGAGTGTCGTGGGATCACCAGCGGATTCTCCAGCTGCTGATCGATTCTTCGAATCAGAGGACGAACACGCTGTTGCTAAGAGGGCCACTGACAGGCCGACAGCAATGAGAGAAACAAAGGAACGACGCCGCATGGGACTTCTCCGCGATTCGGGGTTTGGAACGCCGAAAACTGTAGCACCTCTGAGTCAACGCTGTTGACTCAGAGGTGCTACACGGTCTTATGCAGCGGCAGCGGCAGCAGCCAGCTGCACAGGTGGAGCTGGTGCGGGAGCGCCAGCGAAAGGCCGATCCCAATGAGCGAGAGGCAGGAACGGTGCCGCATGGGGGTCT
>JALQSZ010000026.1 GCA_023264135.1 Acidimicrobiales bacterium | reverse complement strand
ATCCTCGACTTCGATGGCGATCTTTATGGCGAAGAACTCGCAGTGCAGTTCATGTCGCATCTGCGCAATGAATTGAAATTCGATTCGGTCGACGCGCTGATTACCCAAATGGGTATCGACGTCGATCAGTGTCGTTCCCTGTTGTTGGGGTAGTCGGCTACCAAGGTTCGTCGGGAATGCCGAAGTGCTCGCTGTACGCGCGCATTTGCTCACGGCGAGCGGAAACGTCGATGCCGATCTGATCAACGTCGTAAATGACTTTGCCGAATCGGTCGCGTTCGTGCGTCGCTCCGTACTCGGCGAGTGCAGCTTCGGCCCGATCGTCCATCGGCTGGCCGGCCAATTCGTAAATGCGTCGGATGGTGCCGAGATCATCAGCCATGAACTGGTCGAATCGAATGTCCATGGACGTTTCCGGGCCGCCGAGAAGTTCGCGATCACGCATCGCGGCATTCAACATGTCGTCAAGACGATCGGCCCAGTAGTTCGAAATGAGCACAGGGTCGACTGGCGACTGAGACGTACGCGCCGAGTACGACACCATCGTTCCCATCGAGACCATGACCGAAATCGGATCGCGGTGTGTGACGAGAAAAGTTCCATCGGGAAACGTTGCCGCGAGCGGGCCAAATTGTTCGAGATGTTGTGGTGACTTGAGAATCCAGCGATCGCCACCGCGAAGGAATTGGCATGCCTTCAGCACAGTCTTCATGTACTCGTAGTGAGGCGTTTGATCGTGGGACTTGTAGTAGTCGCGCCACGTGGGCATCGGCGCCATGGTTTCGAACATCATCGTTGAAAAGTCGATGGCAAGAATCTGAATTTCTTCATGCACATGCCACGTCGTCATTTCATGCATTCGATTGAAATCGGGCATGAGGATGTTCATGATCTGCAACCCGCTCTCGGTGCGTTCAAGACGCGGATCTTCCGGAGTGTTTGCGAGCGCTGCTTCATCAAGCGACGGGACAGGTTGATTGCTTTCCCAATACGGAAGTGAACGAAGCGCGGGATCGCACGCGATCAGATTGTGAAGATGTGTTGTGCCCGTGCGAGGAAGGCCGGCGATCACGATCGGCGCTTTGATCTCGATGTCGTGAATCTCGGGATGACGCGCGAGTAACTCGGCAAGGAGCAAACGGTTTTTCAACAGCGTGGTCATGAACGACGCTGCCGAGATTCGACCCATCGGCGAGAGCGGTGCTTCGGTGTCGAGGCAGTGCAACAGCAGTTCGAGTCGTTCAACAAAGTCCATCGGACCGAAATCGTTGAGTCCGGTTTCGGCTGCTGCTTGGGTCATCAATGCGTCGGCATTGAGTTCGATCATGTCGGCAAAGGGTGCAGCCCCTTCAAAAATCGCCAGGGCCTCAGGCGAAAATTGCGGGTCAGCAAGATCGTCGAAGCGTTTCGGCGCCGGACGGGCAGCAGCAGACATGGTTCCCCTTTAGGCTCGTCCCCCGACGAGCGAAACCGCATCGTAGGGCCGATTTCCCCTAGGGGTAACAGGAATCTCCTCGATTCGGGCCGTTGGGGCCGACGGGCCGAATGTGGCCCGGAACCGCCTCGCTGGTACCGTTGCCGGGTCGGTTCGCACCCTGCGGACCGTGTAGCCCCTCCCGATTGCGCCAGAAACATCGACACCGTTCATGTTTCAGCGGATCACGGAGCTGGGTCCGACACCCACCAGAAAGAACCTGCATGTCTGCTGAACCCGCAAACCTTCCGCCGAAGGCTGACACGATCGCCGAACACCGGACGCATCCCACCGATACCGGATCGCCCGAAGTTCAGATCGCACTTTTGACCGACCGCATCAATCACCTGACTGAACATCTCAAGTCACATAAGAAGGACCACCACAGCCGTCGTGGACTTCTCATGCTCGTCGGTCGTCGTCGTCGCCTGCTCGATTACGTCAAGAAGAACGACGTCGAGCGTTACCGCTCGATCATCGCAAAACTCGGCTTGCGCCGATAGTTGCGAACCGGGGGACGACCATCGTGGTCGTCCCCTCGCTGTTCCTGTCTGGGAACAGCTCCCCGGCGATACTGCGTTGTCAGTTGCCGGAGGTGAGTATCGGATCACTGCTCCGATGTTCACCTCTGGGAACTGGTTACGAGGTCGCCTCCAACTGACGGACGAGTGTCCGTCGCACAAAGGAGACACACGTGGCTGATGCCATTTCCGTCGACGCCGTCATTCCCGGCGACGCCGACAAGACCATTACCTTTTCGGCCGGCAAGCTTGCCGGTCAGGCCGACGGTGCAGTGACCGTTCGCATTGGTGACACCGTCATGCTCGTGACCGCAACCGCGGCCAAGAGCGCACGCGATGGTGCCGATTTCTTCCCGCTCACTGTCGACATTGAAGAGCGCATGTATGCCGCGGGTCGTATCCCCGGTTCGTTCTTCCGTCGTGAAGGCAAGGCCTCCGACCAGGCCATCCTCACGTGCCGTCTGATGGACCGTCCGTTGCGTCCGTGCTTCCCCGACGGTTTCCGCAACGAGGTGCACGTTGTTGGCACCGTGCTTGCAGCCGATCTCGTTAACCCGCACGACGTTGTCGCCATCAATGGCGCTTCGGCCGCACTCAGCCTTTCGGGCATTCCGTTCGACGGCCCCATCGGCGCTGTTCGTCTTGCCTTCAGCGCTGACGGTCAGTGGATTCCGCACCCCACCTACGAAGAGGGTTCGGAAAGCCAGTTCGAAATCGTTGTTGCTGGTCGTGCACTCGGTACCGACGATGTCGCGATCTCGATGGTCGAAGCTGGCGGCACCGAAGCTCAGTGGCCGGCAATGCAGGACGGCGCTCCGAAGGTCGACGAAGCTGAACTCGCTCGTGGCCTTGAAGCCTCGAAGCAGTACATCCTTCAGTCGATTGCTGCGCAGAATGAACTTGTTGCCAAGGTCGGCAAGAAAGAACCGATGGCCTACGCCGTCAGCGTCGACTACTCGCCAGAAATCCTTGCGGCAATGCAGGGCAAGCGTGAGCAGATCCTCGCCACCCAGGTGATCGTCGACAAGACCGCTCGTCTTGAAGCAGAAGCAGCGCTTCGCGATCAGCTCGTTGCCGAACTTGCTCCGCAGTTCGCCGATGTCGATGGCGCCGACAAGCAACTGAAGGCAGCCTTCCGTTCGGTGACCAAGGCAGTTGTTCGTTCACGCATCGTGAACGAAGGCGCTCGTATCGATGGTCGTGGCCCGAAGGACATTCGTCCGCTTTCTTCCGAGGTTGGCATTCTTCCGTCGGTGCACGGTTCTGGTTTGTTCCAACGTGGCGAGACACAGGTGCTCAACGTCACCACACTCGGCATGCCTCGCATGGAGCAAATGATCGACGCCCTTGGTGATGTCACTCGTAAGCGTTACATGCACCACTACAACTTCCCGCCGTACTCCACTGGCGAGACTGGTTTCATGCGCGGCCCGAAGCGTCGCGAAATCGGACACGGCATGCTCGCTGAGCGTGCACTCGTTCCGGTTCTTCCTTCACCGGAAGAATTCGCGTACACGATTCGTACCGTCTCCGATGTTCTGTCATCGAACGGTTCGACCTCGATGGGTTCGGTGTGTGGTTCGACACTTTCGATGATGGACGCTGGCGTACCGCTGCGTGCACCTGTCGCTGGTATCGCCATGGGTCTCGTGTTTGCCGATGGCAAGTACACGACGCTTACCGACATCCTCGGCGCTGAAGACGCATTCGGCGACATGGACTTCAAGGTTGCTGGTACGTCGGAATTCGTGACTGCGTTGCAGCTCGACACCAAGATCGACGGCATTCCTGCCGATGTTCTTGCGCAGGCGCTTCAGCAGGCGAAGGAAGCACGTCTTGCCATTCTCGACGTGATGGCCGGCGCCATCGCTACTCCTCGTGAAGAGGTTGGCGAAACCGCACCGAAGATCATCAGCTTCGAAATCCCGATGGACAAGATCGGTGAAGTCATCGGCCCGAAGGGCAAGGTCATCAACGCCATCCAGCAAGAAACCGGCGCCGACATCAGTGTCGATGACGATGGTTCTGTTGGTCGCGTCAGCATCGGTTCCACCGATGGTGGTGCGGTGCGCGAGGCCGAGCGTCAGATTCGTCTCATCCTCAACCCGCCGACCGCTGAAGTTGGTCAGGTGTACCAGGGCCGCGTTGTGAACGTCACCAAGTTCGGTGCATTCGTGAACATCCTCCCGGGTCGCGATGGTCTTCTTCACATCTCGAAGATCGGTGGCGGCAAGCGCATCGACAAGGTCGAAGATGTTCTTGACCTTGGTGACGCTGTTGAAGTTCGCGTCGACGATGTCGATCCGAACGGCAAGGTGTCGCTCTCGCTTGCGAGCACGCCAGTAGCCGACGAAGCCGAAGGTGGCGAGGCTGCGGCCGAGTCCACACCGCGTGAATCCGCTCCGGCTGCTGCGGCCGAAGCATCGGAAGGTACCGAGCGCGAGTACGTCTCGTTCGAAGATGCCTTCGATGCCGAGATCAGTTCCGAACTGGGCGACCTTGGTCCGGCCAGTGAAAACCGTGGTGGCGGCGACCGTCGCAACGGTGGACGTCGAGGCGGCAACCGTCGCCGCTGAGTCCGTTTCCGCCGTGTCGTTGAACGACACGGACATTGAACGAACCGAGCTGGCCTCGGGTGTGCGTGTCATTACTGAACGTATGCCCGAGGCTCGTTCTGTTTCGGTCGGTATGTGGTTCGCCGTTGGTTCTCGTGACGAACCAGCGCAGATTGCTGGTGCGTCTCATTTCCTCGAACACTTGCTGTTCAAAGGCACTGCAGAGCGTTCTGCTCGTTCCATCGCACTAGCCGTCGACGCAGTCGGCGGCGAGATGAACGCGTATACGAGTCGCGAGCACACGGCGTATTACTTGCGTCTTCCGGTGAGCGAACTTAAAGCCGGTGTCGAACTTCTTGCCGACGTGGTGAGTGAGCCTGCATTCCGTCCCGCAGAACTCGACGCTGAACGCGAAGTCATCATCGAGGAACTCCTCATGAGTGAGGACACTCCCGACGATCTTGTTCTCACTGCGCTGTACGAATGTTTGTATCCCGAGCACCCGCTCGGGCGCGAGACACTTGGCGATCACGACACCGTTGCGGCAATGACTCGTGACGATGTCGCGGCGTTCCATGCGCAGTGGTATCGCCCCTCAAATCTGGTTGTTGCTGCGGCTGGCGCGCTTGAACATCAGCAAGTTGTCGACGCCCTCGGACCACTGCTCGCCGGAACCGAACCAGGTGCCGCCCCGACACGTGAAGCGCCGAAAGCGCACTTGCAGTCGCTTGTGCAGATCGACCGACCAATCGAACAGGTACACGTCGCCATTGGTTGGCGAGGTCTTCCACTTGCTGACGACGACCGCTACGCGATGTGGGTGGCGAACCATGTGCTCGGTGGCGGAATGTCGAGTCGACTGTTCCAAGAAATTCGTGAATCACGGGGCTTGGCCTATTCCGTCTTTTCCTCGCCTTCGTCGTACTCAGACGCTGGATCGCTGATCGTTTACGCCGGCACTGCGCTTGCTCGTCTCGAAGAGTTGTTGTCGGTCACCGACGACGTGCTTGCCACCTTCCTTGCCGACGGCATTACCGAAGAAGAGCATTCGGTTGCACTTGGGTATCTCGAAGGTTCGATGTTGTTAGGCCTTGAAGACAGCGGATCGCGAATGGCTCGACTTGGCACCGGACTCGTGACCCGTGACGACATCACCTCAATCGATGAACACATCCGCCGTATTCGGGCGGTGACGACCGACGACGTGCATGCCGTTATCGGCCGGGTGTTGGGTTCGCCACGCGCAGTCTCGGCGGTAGGACCATTAGGTGATGGATCTGCTGCGCTTGAACGCTTCGCCTGCGGCTAGTTTCAGCCCATGACGTTGCGCGTTGGAGTCTTCGGTGCTGGTGGTCGGATGGGAAGCACGGTGTGTCGTGCGGTCGATGGCGATCCCGCATTAACGCTGGTTGCTGCAGTCGACCCTCATCACGCCGGTCTCGATATGCGCCAAGTCACTGGTTGCGATCAGCCGTTTCAAGTCTCTGCCGATGGCCAAGCCTTCCTCGATGCCAAGGTCGATGTCGTTATCGACTTCACCCATCTTGAAGCTGCTCGCGCAAACCTCTTATGGCTTGCTGAGAATGGGATCCACGCCGTCACCGGAACAACGGGCTTTTCCGAAGGCGACCTGCAGTCGTTTCGCGATCAATTCACGAGTTCGAATTGCGTGATCGCTCCAAACTTCGCGATCGGTGCGGTGCTCATGATGCGATTCGCGGAACTCGCTGCACCATTTTTCGAAACTGCAGAAATCGTTGAACTGCACCACGACGCAAAACTCGATGCACCTTCCGGTACGGCGATGCTCACTGCGGAACGAATGGCCGAAGCGTCTGCGGAATGGGCCGCCGATCCCACAAAGACCGAACTTCTGCCCGGCGCTCGTGGTGGCAAGGGTCCTGCCGACATTCGTGTTCATTCACTTCGTTTACGCGGCATGGTTGCTCATCAAGAGGTCATTCTCGGAACGACTGGTCAGACACTCACGCTGCGTCACGATTCGTACGACCGTGATTCGTTCATGCCCGGCGTGTTGCTTGCGACCAAAGCTGTCGTCGATCGTCCTGGCGTCACGATCGGTCTCGACGCGTTGCTCGACCTGTAAACCCGAACGTCAGTCAGCGTCGGGTTCACTGCTCGGCGGTAAATGGCCGAGTTCGATTTCGTCGGCTGCGTCTTCAAGTTCGCGAAATGCGTCGATCTCTTGTTTGCCGCGCCGAAGTTCGCCGATCCAGAACACTGCCACAAGAGCAATCGACACAACGAGCAGTGGGATTCGCCAATGCGCGATGAAACTGAGAATCGAATCGATCGGTCCGGCGAAAATGTCGCCGATGACTTGCAGCATGAGGAGTCGGCCGATCGTGCCGATGATGTTGAGCACCGCAAACCGCAGCGGCTTCATCTTCGATGCGCCAGCGACAAGGCAGACGTAATTGTTGGGGAACAACACCACGAGGGGCGCTCCCCATTTTCCAAACCACCCCTCGACCGCGCGCATGTAGCGACCGGTGGTGGGGGTTCGTCGCTCCATCCACTTGAGGGCGGCTTCGCCGTAGAACCAGCCAAGCGCGAAAAAGAATGGATCAGGCAGGAGAAGTCGAAGAGTGCCGACGCCGTAATAGGAGAGTGACGAGAGGCGATTGACGACAAGGACGAGGTAGCGGTTCTTGGCGCTTAGCGAGATCAGCAGCAGGGGATTGCTGTTCACGAGATCGGGCCACAGCGCGTCGGCGGTATAGCCAGCCACGATCATCGCCACGATGGGGGCGATGAGCAGAGTGAGATGACGGCGTCCGGGGTGGGCCGAGGAGGGGGTTTCGGGTGGGGCTGACAAGACCCTGATCCTCTCACGTACCATTCGGCGGCACGTAGGCGACCGGCGGGTTGCCACAAACAGGGGAGTTCGTGATGAAAGGTCTCATGCAGGACGGTCCGCTCGTCCTCACCAATCTCTTTGATCGTGCTGAGAAGCTCTTCCCTGCCAAAGAGATCGTGACGGCAACCGCGACGGGAATCGAACGCGAGACCTACGGACAATGGGCAGAGCGCACGCGTCGTCTTGGCGGTGTTCTCGATGACCTCGGAATTAGTGCCGATGGTCGAGTCGCAACGTTTGCTTGGAATACCGCGCGCCACCTTGAGCTCTATTTCGCTGCACCATGTTCGGGGCGCGTGCTGCATACGTTGAACATTCGGTTGTTCCCCGAACAGATCACCTACATCGTCAATCACGCTGAAGACGAAGTGATCTTTGTCGACAAATCACTTCTCGGACTTCTTTGGCCGCTGGTCGATACCTTCACCACTGTTCGACACATCGTCGTGATGGACGACGGCAAAGGTGAACTCCCATCCGATACTGGCGGACGTTTGCTTCACGACTACGAAGCGTTACTTGCCTCGGCGAGCCCAGTGGAGTGGACAGTCACCGACGAGAACCAAGCGGCATCGATGTGTTACACGAGTGGCACGACAGGAAACCCCAAAGGGGTTGTGTATTCGCATCGTTCAACTTGGCTGCACACGATGGCGGGGATGATGGCCGATGGCCTTGGCGTCGGCGAGCGCGACACGATTCTTCCTGTGGTGCCCATGTTCCACGCCAACGCATGGGGTCTCGCTCATATTGGCGTTGCCTCTGGCGCCACATTGGTGATGCCTGGGCCTGACCTTTCGCCTCCCGCAATCGTGAATCTCATCGAATCAGAGCGAGTCACGATCGCCGCTGGCGTTCCCACAATCTGGATGGGTGTTCTCAACGAAATCGACGGACGCGACGTTTCGAGTTTGCGCGGAATTCCCTGCGGCGGTTCGGCAGTCCCGAAGCATTTGTCCGAGGCTTATCGCGAAAAGATCGGCATCCCGATTCTTCAAGCCTGGGGCATGACCGAAACGAGTCCGTTGGCGTCGGTCGCCAAAGTGAAGTCGACAATGTTGTCGCTTTCCGAAGATGAACAAGCCGACTACCGAGCCTCAATTGGTCTTCCGACGCTTGGTGTTCAGGCTCGCATCGCCGATCAGGAAACTGGCGAAGCGTTGCCGTGGGATGGCGAAACCAGCGGCGAACTTCAGGTGGCTGGTCCGTGGATCGCCAAGGAGTACTACAACGATTCTCGTTCTCCGGAATCGTTCACTCCCGATGGTTGGCTGAAGACCGGCGATGTCGCAACGATCGATAGCGAAGGGTTCATGCGCATTGTCGACCGCACGAAAGACGTTGTGAAGTCCGGCGGCGAATGGATCTCTTCGGTCGAACTCGAGAACGAAATCATGGCGCATCCGTCAATTGCTGAAGCTGCGGTGATCGCGGTGAAGCACCCGAAGTGGTCAGAGCGTCCGCTCGCATGCGTAGTTGTGAAGCCAGGGGAGTCGTTGACTCGCGAAGACGTGCTCGAGTTCCTCGACGGTCGCGTTGCGAAGTGGTGGCTCCCCGACGACGTTGTCTTTATCGACGAAGTGCCGAAAACGTCAGTGGGCAAGTTCTCGAAGCGCGATCTTCGTGATCAATTCGCCGGCTACGTGCTTCCCACTGCGTAGTCGCGTCCGGCTCGCCGACCCCGATTGCCAACGCACGGTTCCTCACGCCTAGCCTGAGCAACGTGTACCGGTTCCTGCTCAAACCTCGTTGGATCCTGTCGCATCTCTTTGTTCTTCTCGTCGTCGTGACGATGATCAATCTTGGGTTTTGGCAACTGCGTCGACTCGACGAACGCAAAACTGCGAACGCGGTCGTGACGAACGCGATGAAGCAACAGCCGCAACCACTCGCTGCCGTTCTTCCGCAAGGAACCGCGGCCACGACAGATGAAGTGAAGACGGCCGACTATCAGCCGGTCTATGTGACGGGTACGTATCGACCCGATCAACAAGTGCTTGTGACAAACCGAACGAACAACGGTGCGCCGGGGTATTGGGTGGTGACACCCCTCGTGCAGTCCGATGGCACGGCGATTGCGATTAACAGAGGATGGGTGCCGTACTCCTATACCGAAGACGGGCCATGGGAGGACTTCGCTCCGCCAAAGGGCACCGTCACGGTGCAGGGTCTGTTGCGTCAGTCTCAGGTTCGCGAAACGAACGGCCTCGTTTCGTCTCCGAAAGATGCTGAGGTCGGAACACTCAAAGTGCTGGCTCGACTCGATGTCGGCCGCCTTGCCCAACAGGTCGACGAGAAGCTCATCCCTGGCTATATCTCGCTACGCGCTCAAGATCCGGCCCAGCCTGATCTGCCAGTGCCGGTTCCGCTCCCAGAGCTGTCCGAGGGGCCCCACCTCGGGTATGCCATCCAGTGGTTCGCGTTCTCGCTGCTCACGATCATCGTGTACCCCTTGCTTTTGCGCCGATACGCCAAGCGAAAGCAGATGGACGGCGACGACGCCGAGATTCTTGAAGTGACCGACGAGTCGGAACTGGCCTGAAAGTGGGGGCCACGAACCCGACCCGACAGTGAGACAGATTCTCCTGTACTGTCTCATCCATGTCAGCGGCTGCAGTGGCCTCCCTGAAGCACGAAGTTCCGGTGCCGGAACGAATCGTCGCGGCCGCGGCTCGACTCATTTCTTCGCAGGGGCTTCGTTCCACAAGCGTTGACGACATTGCGTCGGCTGCCGAATGCGGGCGTGCAACCGTCTATCGCTACTTCCCTGGCGGTCGTGCCGAACTCCTCGACGTCACGCTCGGTCAAGGCGTCGATCGAATCTTTGCTGCGTGTACTCGACTCACCGATCATGCCGACACGCTTGCCGAAGCAGTCGCAGGCACGATCAACATTGCGGTACTTGAACTTTCAACCGATGCCGTTGTGCAGCAACTTCTTGTCGACGAACCCGACACGATTGCCACACTTATTTCGCCCGTTCGTATCGAACCGCTTTTTGAGCGCGCGTCCGAATGGGGCACAGAACATTTCTCGCGGTTCATCGAACCTGCAGTTGCCGCGTATGTCGGCGAATGGTGTGCGCGAGTGGTCACCGACCACCTTCGTTCGCCCGCTCCGGTGATCGATATCACCAATCCCGAAATCGCTCGCACACTTGTCGACACGTTTCTCATTCCAACCCTGACCCCCGATGCACTCGCGGGTCACAACACAACCACTCGTAGTTTCTGAGAAGGAGACCACCATGGCCAGCACCGAACAGATCATTGGTCGCACCGACGTCAACGATGTTGAACAGATCTTGATGATCACCAACACCGATGTCGACGCGGCGATTCACACCGTTCAAGACAACGCCGACGCCATCTTCACGTGGGATTACGAAAAGGGCGCGCGTCCCGCGCTGAACAAGTTGTACGAAAAGGCAAAGAACTCGCAGTGGAACGGCGAGACCGACCTCGATTGGTCAATCGATGTCGATCAAGAAGCCGTGGTTGTTGCGAACATGGCGGCCAATAGCCGCGGTGAAGGCCTCGATGTCTCCGGCACCATTTTTGAAAAGTGGGGCGACAAGGAATGGACCGAACTCGGCATTCAGTCGCAGAACTGGACCTTGAGCCAGTTCATGCACGGCGAACAAGGTGCGCTGATCTGCACGGCCAAGATTGTTGAGACCGTTCCGTGGATCGATGCCAAGTACTACGCATCAACGCAGGTCATGGACGAAGCACGTCACGTTGAAGTGTTCGCCAAGTACCTCAACGAAAAGCTGTCGGGTCACTACCCAGTGAACGCGCATCTCAAGATGCTCCTCGACGACATCGTTCTCGACAGCCGCTGGGACATGACCTATCTCGGAATGCAGATCATGGTCGAAGGCCTTGCCCTTGCCGCCTTCGGCTTCATGCATCAAATGACGACCGAACCATTGCTCAAGCAACTTCTCCGTTACGTCATGAGCGACGAAGCGCGTCACGTTGCGTTCGGTGTGCTTTCACTCAAGGAGTACTACCAAGAGCTCACGCAAGCAGAACTGCGCGAGCGCCAGGAGTTCGCGTTCGAGGCTGCTGTTCGTATGCGTGATCGCTTCCTTCAGCAAGAAGTCTGGGATCGCATGGGCGTACCGGTGAAGGAAGCCGTCACCGTCGTTATGCAGGATCCGGGTCAGCAACTCTTCCAGCAGATGCTCTTCGCGAAGATCGTGCCGAACTGCAAGAAGCTCGGACTTCTCGATGCTGGCGATGCGTGGTTGCGAACCAAGTTCACCGAACTCGGCGTGATCGACTTCGAACACATGCCCGACACGGAAGAGGAATACGAGACCTTCGCGCTTGCCGAAGGTGAAGTTGCCTCAGTTCGCTGAGCAAGAACCAGCGTTTCCTGCCAAATCCGTCAGGCCGCGGCGAGGTCCGCTGGTACGGTAAATCCCATGTCACGTTTCGGTTCGGTGATCACCGCAATGGTCACTCCCTTCACCGCTGATGGCGAACTCGACCATGAAGGCGCGGCCGAATTGGCTCGCTGGTTGGTCGCGCAGGGCAACGATGCCCTTGTCTTGAGCGGAACCACGGGTGAAGCGGCCTGCCTCACCGACGAGGAACAGATTGCGCTGTGGCACACCGTTCGCGCTGCAGTCGATGTGCCGCTCATCGCTGGCTCAGGCACGA
>JALQSZ010000269.1 GCA_023264135.1 Acidimicrobiales bacterium | reverse complement strand
TTTCGAAGTGACCGCGATCGGGGTTGTTCAGCTTGCGTGCGTCCTTCTCACCGAAGGTCACCTGCAACGCGTTGTACCCATCGCGTTCAACGGTCTTGATCTGCACCACGCGCATTGGAGCGACGTGCAGCACGGTCACGGGTACAACGCGGTTTGCGTCATCCCATACCTGTGTCATGCCGACTTTTTCGCCGACTACTGCTTTGTTCGCCATAACGGCAACGATCTTTCTGTTGTGGTTTGCGTCGAGTCGGACATGCGGGGACCGGCCCTTCATGCCAACGCTCGGCACGGGAAAACCCGGCCGAGCGCCTGTCGGTTGTGCTGCGGGGTATCTACCGAAGTAGACCGTCGCAGACGTCGGTTCGATCGACGTAGAGGTGCGGTTGGTGATCTTCCGAAGAAGACCCCTGTTGCACGGAGGTGAAACTCTAGGGGTTCGGCCGGCTCAGACCAAATCCCGGTTTTTCGACCCATTCGATGGCGGAGCGAACTTGGCAGACTCGTTCAACGCCCACACCTTCTGATCACATTGGGATACAATGTCCTACATGACTGACACGTCCGCACCAAAGTCCATTCAGCGTTCGTTTCGTCTTTCTGCAGGCACTGCAGACCTCCTTGACCGCCAGGCTGCCCGAGCAAACGACTCGAGGAATGCCTTGGCCGACCGGCTCCTGTCCGAAGGCCTTCGGCGAGAACTCCACCCCCTCATTACCTTCCGCACTGGGGCTGCGGGCCGCCGAGAGCCCTATCTCGGGGTGAGCCGCCTCAGGATTCGGCAGATTGTCTCGTCGCTCCATGCCAACGGCGGGGATCTCAGAGAGACTGCCGAGCTCTTCGATTTGCCCATCTCTGATGTCGAGGCTGCCGCCTCGTACTACGCCGACTTTGCGATCGAGATCGACGCCGACATCGCATGGGCCGAGAGTGTGGCCAACGACGAGCATCAGCGCTGGCAGCGAGAACAATCCGCCTTCACATGAGATTGGCCCTAGATCATCACTACCCCGCCACAATCGCTCCAACTCTCCGAGCGAATGGACTCGATGCTGTCAGCGCTCACGAACAGGGCTGGGACCGACTCACCGACGCCGAACTCTTGCGGTACTGCGCGATCAACACGCGTGTTCTCCTCACGAACAACGTCGCGGATTTCATGGTGCTCGCTCGTGAGTGGCAACTCGACCGCGAGCGCCACAGCGGTTTGATCTTCACCTCTGACCGCCAATGGCCTCGCACGAAGGACATGACCGGTCGATTTGTCAGCGCGCTCACGAAACTCATGGAGACACATCAAGACGACGATTCCCTTTCGGGCACCATCGTTTGGTTGTGAAAAGTTACAAACCCATTCGCTTCGTGACGCCGTGATCACGTCCGGCGGTGTACCCACCATCGACAGCAATCGTTTGGCCTGTGACAAACGATGCGTCTGGTGACGCAAGAAACGCAGCAACCGCTGCGATTTCCGATGGACGACCAAGACGACGAAGTTTGTGCTCTTCGGCAATTTCCATGAGCATTTCGTTCATCTCGGGATCGCCAAGACCACGCAACATCGGCGTGTCGATGAAACCAGGACAAATCGAATTCACTCGAATGCCTTGACGGCCGTAATCGATTGCCATGTTCTTCGTGAGAATCGCAACGCCACCCTTTGACGCGTTGTACGAACTTCCGCCTGCAGTTCCTTCGAGACCTTCAACGCTCGCGACGGTGATGACACTCCCCCGCTCACCATCAATCGGTTCCTGCCCAAGCATTTTGATGATGACGTGTTTGCATGTCGTGAACGTTCCCGTGAGATTGATATCAAGCGTGCGCGTAAACGTTTCAACATCAACAAGGTGCACCGGACCGCCAGCAGGGATTCCCGCGAACGTGCACACCGCATCGATGCGACCGGTCAGCTTCGATGCTTCCTCAACCCACGAAATGATCGCGGCTTCATCGGTGACATCGACGTGAGTGAAGGTCGTCGGCTTTGCTGCGCCTTCGACCGGCGGCTGCACATCAGAACCCGCGACGATCGCCCCCTCGGCGAGGAAGCGTTCAACGGTTGCTGCACCAAGACCCGATGACGAACCAGTCACCAACACGACCTTGCCATCGAAACGACCCATAACTTCCCCCTGAGATTCGACGACCGCAAACTGCGATCAGACCGCGAGCTGCGATCAACACTGTGCGAAACATAGCGGCACAACGCAAAGGGCCCCCGCCGAAGCGAGGGCCCTTTCCGATCTTCAGTTCTGAAAACTCAGACCTGCTGGATCTTGATCTCGATATCGACACCGGCCGGAAGATCGAGGCGCTGAAGCGAATCAACGGTCTTCGGGGTCGGATCAACGATGTCGAGGAGACGCTTATGAATGCGCATCTCGAAGTGTTCGCGGGAGTCTTTGTCCTTGAACGGCGAACGGATGACCGTGTAGCGGTGCTTCTCGGTGGGAAGCGGCACCGGGCCACGAACCGTTGCGCTCGTTCGAACGACGGTTTCCACGATCTTCTTCGTCGACTGGTCGACGATCTCGTGGTCATACGCCTTCAGGCGAATGCGGATCTTCTGCTTGTCAGCCATGTTCAGTTACGACCGATCACTTAAGGATCTTGGTGACGCGGCCGGCGCCGACGGTACGGCCACCTTCACGAATGGCGAAGCGCAAGCCTTCTTCC
>JALQSZ010000268.1 GCA_023264135.1 Acidimicrobiales bacterium | reverse complement strand
GCCGGCATTGTGACCGGCGTGATCGGCATGATCTTGTCGATCGTGTACTTGATCTTCCTGATCAAGAACCCGAACTTCATCACCGACTTCGTGAACAACCTCACGACCACCACGACGACGGCCGGAAAACTGCAGGGCGCCTGAGCCGTAGACTCGGCGTGTTTCGCTGAGCATCGGAAAGGCTCCCCTCATGGCTGTTGCTGCCAATACCCCCATCGAACTGATCAACGGCGTCTACGGCCGTCTTGCCGAGAACGTTGCCATCGGTCGCGAACGTCTTGGGCGCCCGCTCACCTTCGCCGAGAAGGTGCTCATCAACCATCTGCGCGATCCGCGCACGCAGGAACTTGAGCGCGGCCGCAGCTATGCCGACCTCGATCCCGATCGTGTCGCCATGCAGGATGCAACCGCGCAAATGGCATTGCTGCAGTTCATGACCGCTGGTCTTCCCGAAGCAGCAGTTCCGTCAACGGTGCATTGCGACCATCTCATCCAGGCCAAGAGCAACGCTCGCATCGACCTCGCGACTGCGAACGATGTCAATGCCGAGGTCTACGACTTCCTTGAGTCGGTATCGGCGAAGTACGGCATCGGTTTCTGGAAGCCGGGTTCCGGCATCATCCATCAGGTCGTGCTTGAGCAGTACGCGTTCCCCGGCGGCATGATGATTGGCACCGATAGCCACACCCCGAATGCTGGTGGCCTCGGCATGATCGCAATTGGTGTTGGTGGCGCCGACGCTGTCGACGTCATGACGGGTTATCCGTTCAATGTTCGTTGGCCAAAGCTCATCGGCGTGAAGCTCACCGGCACGCTCGCTGGTTGGTCGGCACCGAAGGACATCATCCTTGAGGTCGCGCGCATCCTCACGGTGAAGGGCGGCACCGGCGCCATCGTCGAGTACTTCGGTCCCGGCGCGGAATCCATTTCCTGCACCGGTAAGGCCACGATCTGCAATATGGGTGCCGAAATCGGTGCAACCACGTCGCTGTTCGCGTACGACCCCGCGATGTCGCGGTATCTCGCGTCAACCGGCCGTTCCGATGTCGCCGCCGCTGCCGATGCAGTCGCTGGTGATCTTCGTGCCGACGACGAGGTTCTTGCTGACCCGGCCTCGTACTTCGATGAGGTCATCGAGATCGATCTTTCCTCGCTCAAGCCGCTCATCAATGGCCCCCATACTCCGGACCGTGCCCGCAAGGTCAGTGAACTCGGCGCCGAAGCAAAGGCCGAAGGTTGGCCCATGGAGATTTCATCGGCACTCATTGGCTCTTGCACCAACTCTTCGTATGAAGACATCAGTCGTGCTGCAGCGATCGCTCGCTTTGCTCATGAAAATGGTCTCAGCGCGAAGACCCCGCTACTTGTCACACCTGGTTCAGAACAGGTGCGGGCCACGATCGAACGCGACGGACTGCTCGCCGACCTCGAACAAATTGGCGCAACCGTTCTGGCGAACGCATGCGGTCCCTGCATCGGTCAGTGGTCGCGTAGCGATGTTGTCGAAGGAACCGACAACATCATCGTCACCTCCTATAACCGCAACTTCCCCAAGCGCAACGACGGTCTCGCGTCAACGCTTGCATTCGTTACGTCACCCGAAACTGTTGTCGCCATGGCCCTTGCCGGTCGTGTCGACTTCGACCCCACCGTCGATTCGCTCACCAATGCATCGGGAGAACAGGTCACGATCCCCGTTCCTGCTGGTGTCGAACTTCCGCCGAAGGGATTCACCGCTGGCGAGAACACGTTCATCGCGCCGCCGGCAGATTCATCGAAGGTCGTCGTCAAGGTGTCGCCAACCTCTGAACGACTTCAACTTCTCGAACCCTTCGATGCATGGGACGGCAACGACTTCCTCAACCTTCCGATTCTCATGAAGGCCAAGGGCAAGTGCACCACCGACCACATTTCTGCCGCTGGTCCGTGGCTGAAGTACCGCGGCCACCTCGAAAACATCTCCGGCAACATGTTCATCGGTGCGGTGAATGCGTTTACCGATGAAATCGGTCAGGGCAAAGATCAACTCGACGGCACGACCAAGTCGTTCCCCGATATCGGCAAGCACTACCACGAGGCCGGCCAAGGTTGGATCGCCATCGGCGACGAGAACTACGGCGAAGGTTCCTCACGTGAACACGCGGCAATGGAACCCCGCTTCCGCGGCGCCAAAGTTGTGCTCACCCGCTCGTTTGCTCGTATCCACGAGACGAACCTCAAGAAGCAAGGTGTGTTGCCGCTCGTCTTTGCCGATCCGAAGGTCTACGACCTCATCGAACAAGACGACCGCATCAACGTCCTCGGCCTTGCCGACCTGGCTCCCGATGTTCCGGTGAAGTGCCAGATCGTGAAGCCCGATGGAACCACCATCGACTTCGAAGGCATTCAGACGATGAACGACGAGCAGATCGGTTGGTTCAAGGCCGGCGGTGCGCTCAACATCATTCGTCAACGCCAGGGCGTCTGACCCTTTTGTCGTTCAACTTTCTGGAAATTTGGCTACGTCTATCGACGAGGAAGCTTGAGTATCTCGGCAGCTTCGTCACACGTAGCAACAGCAACACCTAAGCGTTCACACACGTCCGCCGCGTTGCGCGTGAGTTCAGCATTCGTCGGCTGACGATCGCCCCCGTAGAACTCAAGGCCAACGTGCAAGTGGCCGCCGCGTTCAATCGCGTACTCCGCGAGACCGCTC
>JALQSZ010000267.1 GCA_023264135.1 Acidimicrobiales bacterium | reverse complement strand
GGTCGAATTCAGTCCATTTCCGATCCCGTTTCAGGGCGAGAAATCACCTTTGTTTATGGCGGTGGGGAGTGTCCGAAACCGGTCAGCGGTTTCATCGCCGCTCCGGCGGGCATGTTGTGCCAGGTCAAGTTCTGGGATGGTTCGACTTCAGCAGTGCTGTATGTCGCGATGCCGAATGGCGAGTCGTCTATCGGTCGGATCATCGACTACCCCGAAGCCAAAGGCGAGGGAGCCGAAGTTGTTGACCTCGCGTACGACGGTGCCGGCCGAATCGCCCGCACGCGTTCTTCGCTCGTCGCTGCAGCAGCAGCGTCGAATGTGATCGGCGCCGACGATCAACAGTTCTGGGGAGCAATCGAGTACACGCCGGAAGGCAAAGTGCAGTCAATTACGCAACCTGCGTCAGCGGCTGGCGCCAAGCGTTGTGTGCGTACCTATTCCTATGACTCTCCGCAATCAACGACCGCGTTGGATTCGTGCTTCGGAGCGCCAATCCTTTCGGTGATTTTTGATCCCACCACGTTCTTCACTATCAGCGCGACGAATCAGGCCGGATTGGAGATGCGAAACACGTGGGACTTCGCATCAGGACAGTTGTTGTCTTCAGTCGACTATTCCGGTCTTACGAGTGTGTATCGCTACGAAGGCGGCGAACTCGTGCAGTCATGGGGTCCAACGAAGGGATCGCCGGCGGAAGCACTTTCGATGTTGCGTGAGTACGACCAGAGTTTCGACGGCGCTCCGGAAGGCATCGCCATGAAGGGCCTCGACGTCACGTATTGGCCCAGCGCAACGCGTACGGGCGAAGGTGGCAAGCAGGAACTTGGTCCGATCGTTGGCGGTGTGCGTGCGCCCTCGTTGGTTGTGAACTGGGACAAGTCGCCCGCTGGCAACTCAGGTGGATGGTCCGCTGTCATGACCGGCGCGCTCACCGTAAAGAACGCCGGTACATACAAATTCACATCGGGAAATACCACTGCACAACTTCGAATCAACAACGTGTTGTGTGTCGATGGTGCGTGCGACGCGCTCCCTCTTAGTGCAGGCAAGAACCAACTTCGAGTTGATGTTTCTTCGGCGCAAGCGAACGCGTCGATGGATCTCTCGTGGTCAGGTCCCGATACCGGAGGAACGGCAACCGCCATTCCCACCGATGCGTTGAGCCCGCAATACGGATACGTCACGACAACGAAGGCTGATGATCCATCTGCGACGCGCGCTCCTGCGCAGAACGTGTCGCGTTCTTCCTATGAAGCCCCCGCAACCGGACGATTGACTTCTCGCGTAAACCAGACCGGTTCGAAGACATCGGTGAGTTACGAGGCCGGAACTTCGGGTAAGGGCGGATGGGCGCGTCAAAGCGCAGTGACCGATCAAGCCGGCAACGCGTACACCTATGCCTATTGGGGCGACAAAGAGTCCGCGAAGTCGGCCTGCCCCGGAGCCAAGAGCGCGAACCAGGGAGGAGCGTCGAAATCTGTTGCCGCTCCCGGTCCTGATGGCGGAGCTGGTCCGGTCACCACGCAGTGGGTCGACGCAACCGGAAATGTTGTTGCCACGCAGATGGCGGGCGGAGTCGTTTCATGTACGACCTACAACGCTGCAGGTCGTATCGAGTCGGTTGAGCTTCTCAACATGGGCTCGGTCTATAAGCAGATAAACAACTACGCCGTCGACGGCAATCCGCTGATTTCGGAAGCGACCGAAACCGTTGGCACCGAAACGGTGACCACGAGGGCAGAGATCGACCTTTCTGGTCGCGTCCTTCGCACTGTCGACCGTTATGGCATCGTGACGACAAACACCTACGACGATCGCACGGGCAACGTTGCGTTGATCACGACAACTGCTCCGGGTGCCGCACCTGTCGTGCAGCAATTGGGCTACAACGCGCAAGGTTGGCTGTCGGTGGTGACAATCGATGGACGTGCTGAAGCGTCAATCACGTATTCCCCCGACGGACTCACCTCGAAGGTGGTGTACGGAAATGGCGTCACCGCATCGAACAGTTTCAATGAATCGAATCGAGTCACCGCAACGAATTGGGCAACCCCATCGGGTGCATTTTCGAACTCTTTGCAGATTTCCGCCGGTGGAAACATTTCTGCTTCAACGTTGAGCGCGCCATCGGGTTCTTCAACCTTCACCTACACGCACGACGCAAATGACCGACTTTCCGCAGCAGAAGTCACTGCCGGTCTTGTTCCGAAAGCAAAGACCTGGGCATGGACCTTTGACGATTCCTCGAATCGGCTTACGCAGAAAGTGACGGAGAACGGTGCGTCAGCGGGTGACTACACCTACGCCTACAACAAAGCATCGCAACTCACGTCAACGACTGATCCTTCGGCCGCTGCCGGTCTCACCTACGACGATCGTGGAAACGCCACCAAAGTTGGCCCCGATTCGTTCACGTACGACAACGCGAATCGACTTCTTTCAGCAACTGACGGAACGGTGACGGTGGCGTACACGCGTGACCTTCTCGGCACCGTTCTTTCGAAGACGACCACGGGCGGGGCGAACGCAGGAACAATTCGCTATAGCAACTCCGGAGTTCTGCTCGACGATTCGTCGAAGCCATACGCGCAACAGATTGGTCTGGTTGGTGGCGTGACCTTCACGAAGTCACTTGTTGCGGGTACGACGAACCAATGGCAATTCACTGCGCTCAACGGCGACAAGTTCTTTGTCAC
>JALQSZ010000266.1 GCA_023264135.1 Acidimicrobiales bacterium | reverse complement strand
GCGAGCCTCAACACCACAGTGCAACTTCAGGTGAAGGAAGAAATGCGCGGTCGCACGATGGCGCTGTATCTGATGGTGCTCACAACTGCGGTACCTGTCGGCGCACTTGTTCAAGGTTGGATGGTCGACATTGTCGGAGTGCAGAAAACGGTTGCGGGCGCAGGTGCACTGTTCCTGAGCGTTTTTGTTGTGCTGCGATTTGTGTTGAACCGACTTTCAACAATGGATGCAGTCGATCACGCGTTTGGATCTGACGACGCATTGCATATCGCTGAAGCGGAATCGACCGAAGCAGCAATTGATCCGCTTTAGTTCCGGAAACGACGCCAGTTAGTCGTCGTCGAAACGATTGTCGTCATCGTCGTTGAGTTCTCCGAGGTGGGCCTGGCCCTGCGGACACGAACTTCGGATCGGACACCAACGACAGCCCCAACTTGGTCGCACAACCGGGGCGCGGGTTCCCACAGAAAGTTCGTGCAATTTACGAATTCCATCTGCAGTTCGAGCAACGGCAGAACGCAGCACACCTTCGGTGATCGCTTCTGGCTCAGCCACACCTGCATCGAGGTAGTACGACGCGGCGAGGCGAGGAGGAGTTCCGATTCGCATCGTTTCGAGAAGGGCGTACAAGCGCAGATCATCGCGGTGGCTGGGGGAAATGGAACCGGTTTTGAAATCGATGATGACTTTGCCGGCGGTGAGTCCGTCGGCACGACCAAGCGTGAGGTCGGAACGGCCAGAAATGACGATGCGGTGATCGAGTAGTTCAAGACGCATGCGCGCTTCGGTCACCGGCGACCAACTGGTCTTGATGGGCGGAAAACACTCGAGGAAGGTCGCAACTCGTTCGTTGGCAAACGCTCGTACTTCTGCTCGATCGGATTCAGAGCAGGTCGCGAGCCATCCGGAGATGGAGTCGTCGGAACGCTCGAGGCGATCCATGGCTTCGTCCACCAGATCGAGGGGAATGGGGCGTCGACGCTGATGCATCGAAAGTTCGATGGCTTTATGGGCGATGGTTCCGCGGGCGAGAGGCGGACTCCATTCGAAGGGAGTTTCTTTTTCGGAGAGATGGCGAAGTTCGCAACCGTGCACCATCGCCAAATCGTGTTTGTTGACGAACATCGGCGACTCGGGGCTGATCTCTGCCGCCAGATCGGCGAGCGAGTCTTCAAGCTCGGCGCGCAGTGTTGCTTTGAGGGTTGGTGCGAAGGTCGGACGATCCTCAGGGGTGGCGCCAAGGAGGTCGAGCACTTCTTGTTGTGCGGGAGTGAGGGGAGCCTCGGCATCAGTCATTGCGTTGCATCGTACGGATCGGTTCGGACAACGAAGGGGACTGTCACAGGGCTCCGGCACACTCGCGGCCATGGAAGCTTCCTCGCTGCGCTTCGCAGCCGCCGCCCGAACTCTTGGTGAGGTGGCGCGCGCCGCGGGGCTTGTCGTGCCGGGGTTTCGCAGTCCTCCTCGGCTCGACGGAATCGATCGAACCATCAAACGTCAGGCGACTGCCGATGGTGTCTCCACCGTCACCGTGTCGGTGCGCCTCAAAGGCCGCCCGTGGGTCTCGGTCTTGGCCGACATGATCGACGGCGTGCTCGTGGCCAACGAACTCACCGGTCCCACTGCCGGAGCCGCTCGTACGGTCCTATGGGCCGCTGTCGAGGCCGATGCCATGCGAGGCACCGAGGTCGAGTCCTCTCGAGGCCAGCGCCCCCGTCGATCCGCACACGCCACTCAGGCGGGTCGGCGCAGCCCCCAACCTGCTGCTGCTCCAGTTACTCGAGTGGCCTAGTGCCGCTGCTCGTCCACCGGGTAGGGAGCGGTACCGTGTGCAGGTTCCCGCCCGGATGGCGGAATTGGCAGACGCAGGGGGCTTAAACCCCCCGGCCTTTCGGGGCTTGTGGGTTCAAATCCCACTCCGGGCACCAGGCGACCAACGATCGCGAAGACGATGTGCGGCCAACTTGGGTCGCCGGTCGCGGGTGAAGACGCCCTTCTTGTTGCCCTCGACCCGCACGAACGAGGCGGTGGTCGCGAAATCGGCGAAGTTCCACACGTGCTCGCCGACGACTTCATCGATTCGGTCGAACACCGCGTGATAGCGATCGAGGAGTTCGGCCTGAAACTCTTCGCTCCAGGGTGCCGCCTCGATGCTGTGGAGCCCAGCGATCGTGTCGGCGCCGTACTCGGTGATGAGAATCGGCTTGTTGTGAAGCGACGCCCATTGTCGAAGTTCGGCTTCGAGGTTTCGTTCGGCGGCCTCGAGGTCGCCATGGTCGACGTACCAACCGAAGTATCGATTGATCATCACCACATCGGCGAGCGGGGTGAGCTTGCAGCGGTCGGCGGGGGCAAGCATGACGTTGACGAAACCGACCGGTCTGGTGGGGTCCGCGGCTCGGGCGGCGGCAAAGACGGGTTCGAAATAGGCGACCGATGCATCGGTGTCGGATTCCGGTTCGTTGGCAATCGACCACATCACGACAGATGGATGGTTGCGGTCGCGAGCGATCAGTTCGCCAACTTGTTGCACGAGCGCGGACTGCGATTCGGCGCCAACGGGACCGTCGCCGAAGGTCGACGAAGCGGGGAGACCCATGAGGCCTCCGGCCACGCCGAGATTGAGTCCAACTGCGGCGGTCTCGTCGATGACAACGATTCCGAGACGATCTGCGTAGTCGAGTACCTCTTCGGCGTAGG
>JALQSZ010000265.1 GCA_023264135.1 Acidimicrobiales bacterium | reverse complement strand
TTGGTGGCATGACCAACGAGCACAACCGACAACCCGCGTTCCTTTGCCGTTGTCACTAGACGCGCTGCACTTTCACGAACTTGTGCAACCGAACCGGACGCCGAACTGATGTCGGGCGTATGCACCGTTTGAATGGAATCGACCACCAAGACCGCAGGATCGATTTCGTCGACCGACGAAAGAATGTGTGGCACCGCGGTTTCAGAAGCCAACCACAGATCGGGTTGCAGCGCGTTCAAACGTTCGGCTCGCAACCGCACCTGTTGTTTGGATTCCTCGGCCGATACGTAGAGCACCTTGGAACCCGAGGCCGCGATTGATGCCACCGCTTGCAGCAGCAAGGTGGACTTTCCGATACCCGGTTCGCCACCGACCAACGTCACCGAACCAGGCACCAGCCCACCGCTCAGCACCCGATCAAGCTCACCAATACCGGTTGGCTTCGGCTGCCATTCATGCGCGTCGACCTCGGAAATAGGAACCGGGGCATCGCGCTTTCCCAAAAGCGCGGCGGCCGAGGTTGCTGAAACATCGTTGAGCTCTTCGACCAGCGTGTTCCAGCCCTCGCACCCCGGACACCGGCCCACCCACTTGGGCACGCTGGTGCCACATTCGGTGCAACGGAACACTGCTCGGAGCTTGGCCACGGCGACACCCTACGCAGCGAGCGAGACACTCATGGCCTCAAAACGAACAGTGCCGCCCCCGAAGGAGCGGCACCGCACAAATCGAGAGTGTGAACGACTCAGCCGGTGAAGGCCGGCGCCATCGGATCACCACCCGCCGACCCACTTGCAGCAGTGGTCGACGGCGATCCGGGCGCAACGGTCGTGCTTGGTGAACCGGGCGCAACGGTCGTGGTTGTCGACGTTGTGGTGGTTGTCGCGTTCGGGTCAACGATCGTTACGGCCAGTTGCGCCGCAATCGCCTGACCGCCAGGCCCCGACACATTTGTCTTTAGGCAAAACGTGTAGGAACCCGCGGCGATGGTGGTGGCGGTAAATCCTTGGAGCGTGAACGCGGAAGATCCGAAGGTGAGTGTCACCGGACTTGCCGCCAATTGCATCGCTGGAGGGCTCGTGGGATCCGACGTCATGTAATACGACGCCTGCATTGCTGGGTCATTGATTGAGCAGGTGTGTCCAGAACCAAACGCAAGGAGCTCGACGTTGTCGTTTGATGCTGTTCCCGAATACGTGACCGTCACGCCATTCGATGCCGAGGCAAGCGACCCGCTCGCGGCACCAGCAGGCGAGGCACCGAACACGGCGAATGTCGAAACAACAAGAGCCGCAGCTGCGACAAAGCGGGAGGGGCGGAGAATTCGAACCATCGTGGGCCTTTCGGAGGAGATCTGCAGCACGAGACCTATGAGACCGGTGAACCCTAGTAAGACTAATCACCCATGTCTAGTCTTGCTAGGTATCGGGGACCACTTGGCGTTCTCTTCCAATCGTCGGCACCCCCGCCGCCGTAAGGTCGTCCCGTGGCTGACGACAATCGCGCCAAAATCCTTGACCTCGCGATCGCTGCGATCGATGCCAGTGGCGAATCGGCCGTTCGCGTCAATCACATCTGCGACGAAGCCGGTGTTACGCCGCCAGTGCTCTACTACCACTTCGGAAATCGCGACGGCCTCGTGATCGCAGCCCAGATCGAGCGTTACTCCCGCCGAACCGAAGCAGACATCGCTGCCATTGCGCGAGCAGTTGCTCGGTGCGAGTCGAGTGACGATCTACGTCAAGCACTTCGCATCACCTGGACGCGCTCGTTGGCCGAGCGATCAGAAAGTCGCTGGAGACGCACGAATGTGCTCGGAAGCGCGTACGCGCGCCCCGAGCTTGAAGCGGCAGTCGCCGACGCACAGGACAAGATCATCGAGGGCCTCGTTGAGATTCTCGAACCGTGCCGTGCGAAAGGATGGTTGCGTCCCGAGATCGATCTCGCCAGCACCATCGCTTGGCATCACAGCCTGCTGATCGGGCGCGTTCACATTGAGCACGGTTCAAGGCTCGGCAACGCTGACGAATGGGATCGACTCACACTCCAGGCATTACAACACGCGTTCTTCGATTCTTAACCTGAGCAGATACTGCAGAAATTGCAGTGGTTTCTCGACAAAACGAAAGGTGCCGCCCCCGAAGGAGCGGCACCGAACACTTCGAGAGTGTGAATGACTCAACCGGTGAAGGCCGGCGCCACCGGATCAGCGGCCGGTGCCGTCGTGGTTGTTGGCGCAGCTGTTGTCGTTGGAGTGGCCTGACCAATTGTCATGGTCAAGGAGTCCAGCAAGTTTCCGACGCTGCCATACAAACAGAACAAGTACGCACCGTTCGCAAGGGTGAACGGTTGAGGGCCTTGATTCACTGCATAGGCAGTGGTGCCCGCCACAAGCGTGGCAGGACTTGCTGCGATTTGCGCCTGCGCAGGAGCCTGCGGGTCTGAACTCAACACAGCGAGGGTGTCATTAAAATTTCCGCAAGTCGAGGTTGACGGATAAATCTCAAGATTTATCCCGTTTTGTGAGGTGCCGGGCGACGGCGAATACGTCACCACCAAGCCACCATTTCCGCCATTCGCCAGCGATCCCGTTGCAGCAGCGCTGGCGGGGCTCACGGCGAAAAACGTAACGGCAGAAATAGCGAGAGCAGCCGCAGAGACACAGCCGACAAGACGAGAACGTTGAGACATACCAACTCCAG
>JALQSZ010000264.1 GCA_023264135.1 Acidimicrobiales bacterium | reverse complement strand
TTCGAGAACACCGGCGCTGCAGTCGCGCCACCGGTGTAATCGCCGCCTGGTTCGTCGAGCATCACGTAGACCGAAAGCGCTGGCTGCTGTGCCGGAACAAAGCCCACGAAGGTGGACTGATAGCGGGTGACGCCCATCTTGTCGGTGTACCCCCCACCGGGCTGCGGTTTACGAGCGGTACCGGTCTTGCCCGCCACCGAATAGCCATTGATCGCAGCGAGTTGGCCCGTTCCCTCATTCACAACGTTGCGCAACATGATGTTGACCTTGTCAGCAGTGCCGGAACTGACTGCTCGATGCGAATCACCGGCAGCAGTGGGATGCTCCACACCTTGGGCGTCGATTGTGGAATCCACCAACTTTGGAGCGACGTACATGCCTTGATTGGCAATGGTGTTGTAGGCGAAGAGCATCTGCATCGGCGTCACCGAAATGCCCTGACCAATCGCGATTGATGGAAGCGATGTTCCTGAATACTTCGAAGGCGTAAGCACAGAACCGGCAGCTTCGTTGGGGAAGTCAAGAGCGGTCTTCACACCAAGACCGAACGCCTTTTGCGTCGAGTACAGCGCGTCTTTGCCGAGGCCCTGACCAATCTTGATTGCACCGATATTCGACGAGTGCGTGAGGATCTGCGTGGTATCCCACGTGACGGTTCCGCGTCCTTCGGCTTCACCGAATTCCGCGTCGTAGATCTTGAGCGTTGGCGGAAGATTGAACTGCGTGCTCGGTGTGATTTGTCCAGCCTCGATCGCTCCAGCAATCGTCACCGTCTTCATTACCGAACCAGGCTCGTACTGCGTCGTAAGCGCTGAGTTATTCGAGCTCACATGAACAAGTCCTGTTTCAGGATCAAGGACCATGTCTGCGATCGCGAGCACTTCACCGGTTCCGGGCTTGCTCACGATGGCCACACCGCCCTTGGCGCCGGTTGCTTTCACCTGTTCACCAAGAAGTCGCTCGGCTTCGAACTGAATCGACTGATCGATCGTGAGTTTGAGGTCGTCACCTTTTTGCGCCGGCGTGAGCGAATGTCCACCAACCGCGATGGTGTGACCTTTCGGGCTGCGCTCAAGGGAAAGACTTCCTGGCGTTCCGGTGAGCGACGTGCCGTACTGCGACTCCAAACCTGAGATGCCGACATTGTCAACATCCACACCGCCGAGAAGTGAACGAGCCGAATCACCAGCGGGAGCGAATCGCTCGCTTTCTTCAAGGAATGCCACGCCAGCGAGTCCAAGCGCTTCGACTTGGTCGGCCACGTCGGCCGAAACACGGCGAGCCAGATACGCGAAACGACCGCTTCCGTTCATTTTGGATTCAACCCATAACGGATCAAGACCAAGCACTGGTGCAAGCTTCGCTGCTTCGACTGACGCATCGGTCACGAGTTTCGGATCGACAAAAATTGAGCGACCCGGACGCGAAATCACCAACTCCGCACCGTTGCGGTCGAGAATCGCACCACGATCGGCTGCAAGCACCTGCGTATTCGTTCGCTGGCCTGCCCCGTAGGTGACATACCGATCTCGATCGATCACCTGCAGATTGATGACCTGCGCAAGAACGATGACAAAGAGACCAACGATTGCGGCAAGGACCCACAATGAGCGGCGACGTTGGTTGCCCACTGATGTGCGAACCATGACGGGCTTCGCACCCTTCCCCGAACTTGCCGGGTCGAAGATGCCACGAACTGATGAAATTGATGCGGCGATAGTTGAGGCGATAGCGATCTGAATGAATTCCGATGCCGAATGCGATTGTCGCGGGGATGCGTGCCGCACGTCGTAGCCCGCACTCGCGGCAGGTCCCCGTTCAACTGTTCGTTGCGTGGAGCGCACCCGTTCTGCCGGACGAGCCTGACGCGGCTCACGAGGCGAGCGTGGTGCAGTCGTGCCTCGACCAGATGCGTGTCGGGCCGGACGCGATTGCGTGGACACCCGACGGCGTCCACGCGGCAAGTAATCAGGAGAGTTCCACGGAGCATTCGTCGGCGGATGGTCAACCGACGGCGATCCTGGGCCGGGAGGTGGGTTCATCGCTTCGCCACCGTCGTCGGTGTAGTGGCCTTCGCCGCAGTTGTTGGCGTGGTTTGGGCTGCCTTTGGCGCAACAGTGGTTGCTGTTGTTTTCGGAACCGTGGTTGGCGTGGGCGGAGGCGGCATCTCACCCGCACGAGCGTCATCAGTCGCCTTGGGCTGCAAATACACCGGCGTCGGTGCCGGGATCATGCCGAGCCGCGTGGTCGCCGCAGCAGTGATGTTTTGCGGGCTCTGAAGTTGCGCGAGTTCAACCCGCAAGTGCTCGGCGACCGTTTCGGCTTCGGCGATACGAGTGTTCACTCGATCGATATGGGCCTGTTCAGAGATGATCAGCGTGTGCGCAGCTGCAATCGCAAACAAGAAGAAGACGATGCATGCGACTCCAACGATGACACCAATGCGTCGACGCTCTGGGGCCGTGCGATCGACCAACCGAAGCCGTGAACGAATTCCTTCACGCAGCGACTCTTGAGGTGCGCGTAACGCAGCGGAGCGACGGCCTTCAGTGGCAACCCGTGCGCTCGTCATGACCGTTCCGCGATTCGGAGTCGAGCACTTTCAGCGCGTGGGTTCTGTTCGCGTTCAATCGCGGTTGGCGTCGTTCCGCCACGGCGAACGAGACGAACCGTCGATTGCGCTCCACACACGCAAGGAAGATTCGGCGG